>JBFIHN010000023.1:0-15722 GCA_041601775.1 Acidimicrobiales bacterium | reverse complement strand
TCAGGTTATCGAGGCGGCCAGAACCGCCGACATCGCCCCGTCTGCTCAGGAGGCGAACCGGTCGCGGATGTCGACCACGGCCGCCGTCACCCGCTCGTCGACCAGCGACCACCCGTTGGGGACCGACAGCCGCGCGGCGTGGACCTCGCACAGGTCGTACTGCATCGGATGCGGCATCGCGAGGGCGCCGATCGTCGCCGTGCTCGACGAATAGTCGTAGGTGAGGGTGGCGGACGGTGTCCGTTGGCACCCCGGTCGGCTGCAGGTCGCGCTCACGGTTCTCGATCGTATCCAGGCACCCGCCGGCGTTCGTGGACCACGCGGCGCCGATACCGCCGGCTGCGCCCGTATCCTGGGATCCATGCAACCGCAGTCGCCTCCGCCCCCGCCGCCCCCGCCCGGGCGTGAGCCGAGCGGCAAGCCGGGCAACCGCGACGGCTTCCTCGCCGGTCTGCCCCGCTGGTCCATCTGGGTCCTGCTCGGGGTGTTGATCCTCGGCTTCATCGTCGCCGGGCTCTTCCCGAGCGACTCGAGCGAGGATCTGACCTACAGCGAGTTCCGCCAGAAGGTCGTCGCCGGCGACGTCGTCGAGGTCACGGTCGAGAACAACGACGGCAACATCGACGGCGAACTCGAGGACGGGACCACGTTCTCGACGACCGGCCCGGTCGACGGCGGCATCCCCGACGCCGACCTGGCACTGCTCGAGGAGAACGGTGTCGACGTCAGCTACAACACGTCGACCCCGAGCCTGCTGTCCGCGATCTTGCCCTACATCATCCTCTTCGGCCTGTTCATCGGCTTCTTCATCTGGATGCAGCGTCGTGCGCAGGGACAGATGGGCGGCGTGATGAACATCGGCCGCTCGAAGGCGAAGACCTACGACACCGAACGCCCGGGCACCACGTTCGACGACGTGGCGGGCTACGAGGGTGTCAAGCAGGAGATCACCGAAGTGGTCGACTTCCTGCGGCACCCCGAGAAGTTCGCGGAGATCGGTGCCCGGATCCCCAAGGGCGTGCTGCTGGTCGGTCCTCCCGGCACCGGCAAGACGTTGATCGCGCGAGCGGTCGCGGGCGAGGCCGGCGTGCCGTTCTTGTCGGTCACCGGTTCCGACTTCATGGAGATGTTCGTGGGCGTCGGCGCCAGCCGGGTCCGCGACCTGTTCCAGACCGCCAAGAAGATGGGCAAGGCGATCATCTTCGTCGACGAGATCGACTCGATCGGGCGCAAGCGCGGCGCTGGCCTCGGCGGCGGCCACGACGAACGCGAGCAGACCCTCAACCAGATGCTCTCCGAGATGGACGGCTTCGAGGCGACCGAGGGCATCGTGATGCTGGCGGCGACGAACCGGCCCGACATCCTCGACCCGGCGCTGCTGCGGCCCGGCCGCTTCGACCGCCAGGTGGTGGTCCCGCTCCCCGAACTCGACGAGCGGCTCGCCATCTTGAAGGTCCACACCAAGAACAAGATGCTGGGCAACGACGTCGACCTGACGACGGTCTCCCGTGGCACCCCCGGCATGAGCGGCGCTGACCTCGCCAACCTCGTCAACGAGGCCGCGCTCTACGCGGTCCGGGGCGGCAGCGACCGCATCCACATGCAGCACTTCGAGCAGGCCCGCGACCGCGTGCTCATGGGGCAGCGCCGGGACTCGATGGCCCTCTCCGACGAGGAGAAGGAGGTCATCGCCTACCACGAGGCCGGCCACGCCGTGTGCGCTGCGGTCCTCGAGCACGCCGACCCCGTCCACAAGGTCACGATCCTGCCCACGGGCATGGCGCTCGGCGTGACGCAGCAGCTCCCGGCCGAGGAACGTCACATCCACCGCCAGGACTACATCGAGGACAGCCTCGTGGTCCGGATGGGTGGGCGCATCGCCGAGGAGACGATCTACGGGGTCTATTCGACCGGGGCCAACAACGACCTCGTCGGCTCGACCGAGTTGGCGACGAAAATGGTCCGCGAGTGGGGCATGTCCTCGAAGATCGGACCGCAGGCGTGGGGCAGCCAGGGACAGGTGTTCCTCGGCGACAGCCTCATGAGCTCGCGTGAGTACTCCGACGACACGGCACGCGTCATCGACGAGGAGGTCGAACGCATCCTCCGCGAGCAGGAGCAGCGCTGCCGCGAGACACTCCATGACCACCGCAACGGCCTCGACCTCGTGGCTCGAGCGCTGCTCGAACGCGAGACCATCGACGGCGCCGAGGTCTCCCGTCTCATCGATCTGGGGCAGGAGACCGCCGGCACCCGACAGGAGTCGACGACCGCCGACTGACCCGACCGGCCGGTGGCCGTCGGTGCCGTCAGTCGCTGATGTGGGTGTCGCAGTCCGCGGGAACCGATCCCGGTTCGCGCAGTTCGGCGACCGCGGCCCACAGATCCGTTGCCGTGGCCGGGCCGAGGAACGACGACCGGACGACGCCGTCGGCGTCGGCGACCAGGGTCGTGGGGATCGCGTCGATGCGATAGCGCTCGTGGATCGCCTTGGCTGCCGTGATCTCGATCTGTTGCACGGCGACGGCGTCTGACTCCAGATGCCGCGCCTTGTCCCACATGCCCTGGCAGGAACGGCACGTCGCCGACGTGAACAGCACCACCAGCCACGGCGTCTCGGGCCGGTCGAAGTCCTCGCGATGGAGCTGCGTCGGGACCTCGAAGCCGGTGTCCGCGGGCGCCAACGACGGCTTCTGCCGCTGCACGATCGCGGCCACCACCATCGCCACCAGGCCCACGACCACGACGATCACGACTCGTTCCATCACCGAAGACGCTAACCGTCCGCCGAGCGCGCGCCACAGCGAGGCCGGCGCCGCCGGGGACGCGGGTCAGGCGGTCACGGGGTCGTCTCGGGAACCTCTTCCGGAGGCACCTCTCCCGCCTCGGTGGTGGTCGTGGCGTCCGGATCCGTCGCCTCGGCATCGGGGTCGTCGATGACGATGGTCTCGTCCGGCTCGGGCAACTCGACATCGCCTGGCGCCGCCGGGACGTCGTCGCCGTCGCTCTCCTGGTCGTCGAGTTCGCCGACGTCGATCTCGTCCGGGACCGCCTCGAGCGGGTCGACGGGTGCGCGGAGGCCCTCCGGGCCTGGCACCCCGACCGCGTTCGACATCCCGCGTTCCTCCTCGCCGACCCGGTAGAGCCCGCGTTCGACGACGATCGGCTCGGTGGACCGCACCTCGAGCGGCAGCGCGGCCGACTCGGTGTTCTCGTCGAGGGACACCACCCGTCGCTCCCCCGGGCCCAGCTCGATGTCCGTCAGTCCGGCCACCGGCAGCCGTTGCCCGCCGGCGATGACCTCGATGTCGACTTCGGTGAGCACCTGGCTGTCGAGGTTGACGAGCACCAGGAACTCGTCGTTCTCACCATCGGCGGCACCGGCCGCGAACGTCCAGCTCTCGGACTCGACGGGCGATCCAGTGGTGACCGTCACCCCGCGACGGTTCGTCCGGTCGGAATACACGACCCGCTCGGCCACCACCGCGACACCGTTCACGGAGCGGACGACCGCGGAGTGCCCGACCTCGGCCGGGACCCGGTCCTCGGCAGCGACGTCGACGACCTGGTGGGTCCCCGGCGCCAGGCTGAGCTCGATGGGCTCGGGGATGCCGTTGGTCTCGGGTTCGTCGACCACGAACGCGATCTCGGCCTCGGCGACCTCGTCGCCGGGGTTGTACACGACGAACTCTTCGCGGACCTCTTCCGATCGATAGCCGTCCGGGAACACCCATGCCTGCTGTGCTCGCGGGACCCCGAGCTGCACGGTCAGTCCCCGGTCCGCGTCGCCGTTGCGGCGCACGATGCGGTCGACGACGATCCGCCCGCTGCGGGTGGTGATCGTGGCGGCGACCTCCTCGCGGCGGGTCACGTCGTCGCCGAGGTCGACGCCGATCGTGCCGCGGCCCGGCACGACCAGGCCATCGAAGCGGACCGGTTCGCGTGTCCCGTCCTCGGTCGAGAACCGTCCGTCGACGATGGCATCCTGCGGGAAGGGGTTGAACAGCACCAGCAGCTCGCGGGAGTCGACAGTGGTGTCGCCCCAGGCGAAGTGCCACTCGGGCGCTGCCGCGGTTGCGCACGGCTTCGAGTCGCTGCCGTGCACGCTCCGCACCTCGTGTTCGACGACGATCCCGCCGACAGCCGACTCGACCAGGGCCGAGGCGATGGGGGCATCGACGATCTCGGCGAGGACGATGCGCTCTCGGGACTGCGGACCGATGTCGAGGGTCTGCACCGTGGGTTCCGGGCGGGTGGCGGCGCTCGCGGACGTCGACGTCTCGTCCGATGCCGCGGTCGTGGTGGTCGTGTCGTCGGTCGAGTCCAGGTCGTCCGGATCGACCGTGACCGTGGGAGCGGCCACCACCCCCGCATAGGTGGTCAGCGTGACGGTTGCCTCGGCGTCGGTCGGGTTCAGGATGAGGATGACGTGGTCGGCGAACGCCTCGGCGTCCGCCGTCCCGCCGGCGCAGTACCAGGTGGACGACAGGGCACCCGGCGAGGCGATCGGGAAGACCGACGCGTCGATCGCCGCGGTGTCGGACTCGACATCGGCGGTCCCGCTCGTCGAACGGTCGACCAGGAGCGCCGCGACCAGGGTGCCGAGGAGGAGCACGACGATGGGGAGTCGGCGCGTCACGAGTCGACCTCCGCAGCGGGGAGGATCGCCGCGCCGCGCACCCGCATGGCACGGACGAGCGCGGTGAGGGCGAGGGCCCAGAAGGCCAACTGCACCAGGACGATCCCGTAGCGGAGCGGACTCGTGTCGTATCGCAGGACCCCGTCGCCGGCGTCGCCGACCTCGTAGCCGTCAGCCCATCCGAACAGCTTGGTCCGGGGCACGGCACGGCCGTCGACCTCGAGTCGCCATCCGTCGGCCGCCGCAGCCGAATGCAGCACCGTGCTCTCGCCGGTGAGCGGGCCTTCGAAGGTCGTGTCGCCCGTGCGGTCCTCGAGCACCGCGGTCGCTCCGTCGAGGTCCGCCGCCGAGACGTCGTACACCGTGCCTCGACCGGCGCCGGGAGCGATGGCCGACCGGGCCGGGAGGACTGCCTCGTTCCGGTAGACGACGTAGGCAGAGTTGACCGCGACCTCGACCAGGTCGAGTTGGCCGGCGAGGGTGTCGACCAGCGCCGGGTCCGCCGGACGCTGCACCCCGCCGAGCGGGCGTGGTGCGGCAGCGTTGGGGAGGACGATGTAGCGGACGGCCATGGGTGCGAGCAGGCGACCGAGGCGTGTCGTCTGGCCATCGGCCGCCGCCCGGATCGAGTCCTCGATCAGCTGGGTCGGCCCCTGCGGTGATCCGGGCCACCGATCGGTCAACGTCGGGAGCCCGTCGTCCGAGGTCGCGTACGAGACGTCGTCGTTCAGTCGGTAGCCGCTGACGGGCAGGACGTCGGGATCGCCGAGCCACAGCACGCGGTACCCGGGAGCGTCGTCGTCGAAGAACGCGAAGGCTCGTTCGAGACCACCCGAGGGCAGATACCACCGCCCGTTCCCGGTGTCGAAGACCGTCGGGACCGCACCGACCACGAGGGCGATGCCGGACACGACCGCAGCCACCTGACGCCACCCGAACCCGTGCGCACGAAGATCGGACTCGAACGCGATGACGCCCATGCCGACAGCGACACCGAGCGCCATCGCCGCCGGAGCGAGCATGGCTTCGGGGGCGGGCGTGGCGACGGGCAGCCAACCCTGAGCGTCGGCCCACACCAGACCGAACAGCGTCAGCGCCACACACCAGGCGCGGACTGCCCAGTCGAAGCGCCAGTCCCGTGCGATGAACAGCGGGAGGAGCGCCGCGAGCGGGATGCCGAAGAGGAGACGGGACGACCCGACGGGGCCGACGTCGAAACGCACCAACTCCGCGAGCGTGGACGACACCTGGGTGCGGGCACCCACGACCATCTCCCAGGTCGCCCCCGGGAGCACGAACTCGAACACCCAGGGCAGATGGAGCACCGCCGCCAGCACGAGCGCCGTGGCGGCGCCGGCGACGAGGCGAGGGATGCGAGCCGACGAGCCGATCAACACGGACCCGACCGCGAGGCCGATCACCACCGTGATGACGATCGGGACGATGGCCGGTTCGATGGATGCCACCAGGGCGACCAGCAGGCCGAGGGCGACGACCCGCCCTCGCCCGGCACCGATGCGGGCCGTCGACGCGACGCGGGGTGCGCCGGCGTCGGTGCTGCCGACCTCGTGATCGACGAAGGGAGCGAAGCCGGCGATGCGTGCGAGCAGTCCGAGGATCCACGGCGTCGCCCCGTAGATCGTGAGCGAACCCCAGTCCGCAGCGGCGATCGAGTCATACGCCAGCGGCGTGGCGCCGTAGACCACCAGGGCCACTGCCTGTGCGTGCACGGACCGCGCCGGCCGGAGCAGTCGGTAGGCGCCGACCAGTCCGACCACCAAGGATCCGAGCAGCAGGAACTGGCGCAACGTCCCCATCGCTCCGACGAAGAACACCCCGGCGAGACCGAGCAGACCGAACGCGGTCGGCGCCGGCGATTCGGAGCCCAGGCCGACGTCGCGCCACCCGGAGAGATAGGCGCGGAGCAGGTCGGCGGGCGAGGCGTCGAAGGCCGCGAATCCGCCGACTGCGGCGATCGGCTCGAAGATCAGGTGACGGCTGCCGAAGGCGACGATCGTGCAGGTGACGACCCAGGCGGCGATCGGCCAACGCAGCGAGCCGTCACGGACCCCGTCGAGGCCCCGGCGGAGTGAGGACTGGAGACGGTCGCTCCGGGATCCACCGCGGTTCTGCCCGCGGGCGAAGCGCACGAGCCGAGCCGAGCCGCGGAGCTGCAGGCGACGGATCTCTGCGTCAGGAACGGTACGGAACGCCTCGACCTGTTGGCGCCGGGCCTTGATCTCGTCTCGACGCTGGAGGTTCCACCGCCACGCCCGCACGACGTCGACGGCCTGCCCGCGTCGACCCACGACCACCGAGTAGACGAACTCGAGCAGGCTCACCAGCACGGCCTGTGGGACCACCCGGATCCGGTGCCAGCGCCCGTAACAGATCAGCATCGTGCGGATCCGGTGACGCATCACCCGACCGCGTCGCTCCTCGATCGGTGAACGGTCACCGAGCGCCTCGAGGTGACGTACGACCGCGTCCGGGGCGACCACGACACGACCGCCGGCCACGTGGGCTCGCCAGCAGAGGCTCAGGTCGTCGTTGAGGAGGTCGATGCCCTCGTCGTAGCCACCGATCGCGTCGAAGAGGTCGGAACGCACCAGAGCACAGGCGCCGGGCACCACGAAGACGTCGCGGACCGCGTCGTGTTGTTCCTGGTCGAGCTCACCGGGCTCGACCATCGACGCCCGTTCACCGGTCTTGTCCGCCGACTCCCCGACCTGGAGCAGCCGACGTTCGTCGTCCCACTGCACCAACTTCGATCCGACGACCCCGGCGTTCGACCGGAGTGCCTCGCCGACCATCGTGGTGATCGCCCCCGGCATCGGCGCGGCGTCGTCGTGCAAGAAGCAGTAGAAGGCGGCGCCGTCCACGACGTCGCGGACCCGGTTGGCCGCGGCACCGAAACCCGGGTTCTCGTCCAAGCGGAGCACGTAGGCCTCGGGGAGCACGGACGCGACGCGAGTCGTCGGGTCCGTGTCGCTCGCCGCATCGATCACCAAGACGGCGAGGTTCGAGTAGTCCTGCGCGGCAAGCGCCGACAGGGAGTCGTCGAACCAGGGTCCGGGGTTCCGGGTGACCATGACGGCGACGACCGCTGGGGCCGCGGGGCGGCTCGGGGCGGGCGTTTCCACGAATGCGGAAGGGTACCGGTCGCAACTGCCCCGACCATGACACGCCCTCGAGCGGGAGCGAGACACCCGTCACAGCTGCTTGCAACTCCATGCAACCCCGCTTAGTCTTTCAAGCATGACCGAGTTCACCATCGACGACATCGCCAAGACGCTCAAGGACAGCCTGTACGTGACCATCGGCCTGGGCGTCATCGCCTTCCAGAAGGCCCAGGTCCAGCGCCAGGAGCTGCAGAAGCAGGTCGAGGCCAACCTCACCGGCACCCGCTCGCTCGTCGGTGACTCGATCAAGACCGTCCAGGAGCGCCTCGAAGCCGTCGAGGGTCGCATCGACACGGTGCTCGACGACGTCGAGCAGCAGCTCCCCGAGCAAGCGCGGAGCGTCATGCGTCAAGCCCGTGACGTGGCGAAGGACACCCGCACCCAGCTCGTCGACCTGGTCGACCGGGCGGAGACCTCCCGCGTCTGACACCGATCTTCGTCCGATCCCCCTCGGACGATGACCTGGGACCGGTCCCCCGACGATCCGTCGGCCGACCCGTCTCAGCCGCAGCGGCAGGTACCTTCCCCCGGGTCCCTGCCGCTGCCTCGTTTTCTCCCCCGGGCGGGCGAGGCAAGCTGTCGGCGATGCGCATCGCTGTCGACGCCACCTCGCTCCTCGACGTGAGGACCGGTGTCGGCAACTTCACCGACGCCGTCGTACGGCGTCTCGGCCGACGAGACGACGTGACCACGACGCTCTTCCCGGTCAGCCTCCGCGGGCACCGACGCCTCCGCGACGCAGCACCGCCCGGCGTCGGGGTCGTCACCCCGCCGCTGCCCGCACGCATCCTCCGTCGCTCGTGGCTCGCGCTCGACCGCCCGAGGATCGACCGCCTCATCGGCCCGCACGACCTGGTCTGGGGACCGAACTTCGTCGTCCCACCGTCGAGGAGCCCCCGGGTGGTCACCGTGCACGACCTCACCGCCATCCGCTTCCCGGAGTTGTGCACGGCGGACACGCTCCGATACCCACGCCTGCTCGCACGGGCCATCGACGACGGGGCATGGATCCACACGGTCTCCGACGCGGTGCGCGACGAGGTCCTCGCGCTCCTCGGCGCCGACGAGGAGCGCGTCGTGGCCGTACCCAACGGATACCGGTCGGCGGCCGGGGGCGATGCCGCCGTGGGACGACGCCTCGCTGGTCAGGACGACTTCGCCCTGGCCGTCGGAACCGTCGAGCCCCGCAAGGGACTCCCCACGCTGGTCGAAGCGATCGACCTCCTTGCGGCCGACGGTCTCGAGATCCCCGTGGTCCACGTCGGCCACGACGGATGGGGGTCGGCCGCGTTCGAGGCGGCAGTGGCCACGATGCGCAGACCCGATCTGCTCGTCCGGCTCGGGGCCCGAAGCGACGCCGAACTCGACGACCTCTATGCCGCAGCACGCGTGTTCGTCTACCCGTCGGTCTACGAGGGATTCGGGCTCCCCGTACTCGAAGCCATGTCGGCCGGTGTTCCCGTCGTCGCGTCGGACGACCCCGCCATCGTCGAGGTCGCGGCCGGGGCCGCAGTCCATGCTCGGACACGAGACGCGGTCGCGACGGCCACGGGGCTCTCCCAGGTGTGGACCGATGATGCACTGCGATCTCGACTGGTGGCGGCGGGGCGCAGTCGCGTCGACGACTTCTCCTGGGATCGCTGCGTCGACGGACTGGTCGACCTCTTCGAGACCGCCGTCGCCGATGGTGGGTCCGCCTGAGGCGGAGCGGTACATTTCCCTCCGATGCGCGCCCTCGTCACCGGATCGCTCGGATTCGCCGGCACCCACCTCTGTGCGCATCTGCGTGAGCAGGGTGACGACGTCATCGGCGTCGATCGCGACGACGCCGACCTCACCGACCCCGCCGCCGCCGAACGGCTCCTGTCGTCGCACCAGCCCGAGGTCGTGTACCACCTCGCCGGAGCGGCCGACGTCGGCGCGTCGTGGCGCGACCCGCTCGGCACGTGGGCGGCGAATGCCACCGCGAGCCTCTACCTGCTGGAGGCAGCCAGGACGATCGGCGTTCGCCGGGTACTGCTCGTGTCCAGCGCGGACGTCTACGGCGCGGTACAGGAGAGCGAACTCCCGCTGGACGAGTCATCGCCGCTGCGGCCGACGAGTCCCTACGCGGCATCGAAGGTCGCGGCCGAGCAGGTCGCCCGACAGGCATGGCTCGGCCATGGACTCGAGACCATCCGAGTCCGGGCGTTCAACCACATCGGCCCGGGACAACGGCCCGATTTCGTCGCCCCGGCGATCGCCACCGCCATCGCCCAGAACGAACTGTCCGGGTCGTCGGAGATCGCGATCGGCGACCTGTCGCCCCGACGGGACTTCACGGACGTACGCGACGTCGTCCGTGCCTACCGGCTCCTCATGGAGCGCGGTGAACCGGGTGACGTCTACTGCGTCTGCTCCGGACGGGACACCGCTGTCTTGGACCTCGCCGAGACCCTGGTCTCGATGGCCGAGGCGCCGATGCAGCTGCGCACCGACCCGGACCGGCTCCGGCCGGTCGACATCCCGGTGCTCCGGGGTTCGAACCAGAAGCTCCACGACACCACCGGCTGGACACCCACCTACTCGATCGACGAGACCCTCGCCGATCTGCTCGCGGAGAGCCGACTGCGTGTCCGCTCCGACATCGCCACCCAGACCCCGAGGACCACATCATGAGCAATCCCAAGGCACTCGTGACCGGCATCACCGGTCAGGACGGCTCCTACCTCGCCGAGTTCCTCCTCTCGAAGGGCTACGACGTCGTCGGCGTCGCCCGACGTTCGAGCACCGTCACGTTCGAGCGGATCGCCCACCTCCAAGACGACATCGAGATCGCGTTCGGCGACATCCTCGACCAGGTGTCGATGATCACCCTGCTGGACCGCCACCAACCGTCCGAGGTGTACAACCTCGCCGCCCAGTCGTTCGTCCCCACGAGCTTCGACCAGCCGGTGCTCACCGGCGAGATCACCGGGCTGGGCGTGACCCGCGTGCTCGACGCCATCCGTGTCGTCGACCCGTCGATCCGCTTCTACCAGGCATCGTCCTCGGAGATGTTCGGCAAGGTCCGCGAGGTCCCCCAGACCGAGGAGACGCCGTTCTGGCCGCGCTCGCCCTACGGCGCCGCCAAGGTCTACGGGCACTGGATGACCGTCAACTACCGCGAGAGCTACGACCTCCACGCGTCGTCCGGCATCCTCTTCAACCACGAGTCACCGCGCCGCGGGCATGAGTTCCTTCCCCGCAAGGTCTCCTACAACGTGGCCAAGATCGCGCTCGGCATGCAGGACGAGCTGCGTCTCGGCAACCTCGATGCCCGACGCGACTGGGGATTCGCCGGCGACTACGTCGAGGCGATGTGGCTGATGCTCCAACAGGACGAGCCCGACGACTACGTGATCTCCACCGGCGAGACCCACGAGGTCCGCGAGCTGGTCCAACTCGCGTTCGCGCACGCCGGTCTCGACTGGGAGGACCACGTCGTGATCGACGAGGCGTTCTACCGCCCGGCCGAGGTCGACCTGCTCATCGGCGACTGCGAGAAGGCCCGCATGAAGCTCGGATGGAAGCCGCGGACGTCATTCCCCGAACTGGTCGAGATGATGGTCGACGCCGACCTGGCGCTCCTCCGGGGCGACCTGCGAGACATCGCCCGTTGAGCGTCGCCGTCCTCTGCGGCGGGGTGGGAGCGGCGCGTCTCCTCCGCGGCCTCGTCGAGACCGTCGACCCCGGCGAGGTCACCGCGATCGTCAACGTCGGCGACGACACCGAACTCCACGGTCTCCACATCAGCCCGGACGTCGACACCATCATCTACACCCTCGCCGGTGCCATCGACCCCGAGCGTGGCTGGGGTCTCGTCGACGAGACCTGGAACGCGATGGCGCAGTTCGGGCGGTTCGGCAACCCCACCTGGTTCAACCTCGGCGACCGCGACCTCGCCACCCACATCGTCCGGACCGAGCGGCTCTCGAACGGGCAGACCCTCTCCGCGGTGACCGCCCACCTGGCGAGGTCGTGGGACCTCGACTGCCGGATCGTCCCGGTGACCGACGACCCGGTCCGGACGATCGTCACCGTCGAGGAGGGCGAGATCTCCTTCCAGGAGTACTTCGTCGGCCGTCAACACGACGTCGCCGTCACCCTGGTCCGCTTCGACGGCGCCGACCACGCCGCTCCCGCCCCCGGCGTGCTCGACGCGCTGCGCGACGCCGATCGGGTGGTGATCGCACCGTCGAACCCGATCGTCTCCATCGATCCGGTGCTCGCGGTGCCCGGGGTACGCGACGCGGTGACGCTCCGTCGCGAAGACACCGTGGCCGTGTCCCCGATCGTGGGCGACCAGGCGATCAAGGGGCCCGCGGCGCGCATGCTCGTCGAACTCGGACACGAGGCATCGGTCGTCGGCATCGCCAGGCTGTACGCGCCGCTGGCCGCGACCCTGGTCATCGACGACGCCGACGCCCACCGCGCGGCGGCGGTCGAGGCCGAGGGCATCCGGTGCGTCGTCACCGACACGATCATGCGTGATCTCGACCGGGCGACGGCGCTGGCGGACGTGGTGCTGTCGTGACGCACGTGGCCGGCGAGTTGCGCATCCTGCCGGTCACCGGGATCGGCGAGATCACCGAGGCGAGCGATCTCGCAGGGATCATCGCCGAGGCCTGCGCCGCCGATCCCGCGACCGACCTCGTCGACGGCGACGTCCTCGTCGTCACGCAGAAGATCGTGTCGAAGGCCGAGGGCAGGATCGAGGCCATCGACTTCGACGATCCGAGACTCCACAAGACGATCGTGGAACGCGAGTCCGCGCGCATCGTCCGCCGACGCGGCGACCTCATCATCTCCGAGACGAGCCACGGGTGGATCTGCGCCAACGCCGGCGTCGACCTTTCGAACATCGAGGACGGGTACGCGGCACTGCTCCCGGTCGACTCGGACCGCTCGGCCCGTCGGATCCGTGACGCGCTCCGGCACCGATTCGGCGTCGAGGTGGCGGTCATCGTGTCGGACACCTTCGGGCGTCCGTGGCGACGGGGCCTGACCGATGTCGCCATCGGCTGCGCCGGCATCCTCCCGATCGCCGACCTGCGGGGCTCGACCGACTCGTTGGGCCGCGAACTCCAGGTCACCGAGGTCTGTGTCGTGGACGAGTTGGCTGCGGCCGCCGATCTCGTGTGCGGCAAGGCGGCCGGCATCCCGGTGGCCATCTGTCGAGGCGTCGATCCATCGTGGCTGGGCGAGGGCGCCGCCGAACGCGACCTCCCACGCCATCCGACCGAGGACCTGTTCCGGTGACCACTCCGTGCCTCTCTGTCGTCATGCCGGCCTTCAACGAGGAGGCCACGATCCTCGAGGCCATCGACGAGGTCCTCGCCTCGCCGTGGGTCACCGAGGTCGTCGTGGTCGACGACTGTTCGACCGACGACACCGCCCGGTTGCTGGAGACCGTTGCCGATCCCCGGGTCCGGGTCCTCCACCACGACCGCAATTGCGGCAAGGGGGCAGCGCTCCGCACCGGCTTCGCGTCGGTCACGGCCGAGTTCGTGATCATCCAGGATGCCGACCTCGAGTACGACGCACGCGAGTACGGCACGCTGCTCGAACCGCTCGTTGCCGGGCGCGCCGACGTGGTCTACGGCTCACGGTTCGCCGGCGGTGAGTCGCACCGGGTCCTCTTCTTCTGGCACTCCGTGGGGAACAAGCTGCTGACGCTCGCCTCGAACATGGTCACCAACCTGAACCTGACCGACATGGAGACCTGCTACAAGGCCTTCCGCACCGACGTGCTCCAGCAGGTGGAGATCGAAGAGGACCGCTTCGGGTTCGAGCCCGAGATCACGGCCAAGCTCGCTCGCCTCGAGGTGCGGTTCTACGAGGTCGGCATCTCCTACGACGGCCGCACCTACGACGAAGGCAAGAAGATCGGCTGGCGCGACGGGGTCTGGGCGTTCGTCTGCATCGCCCGGTACGGCGTCCTGCGACGCCTCACCGATCGAGGGCCACGACGGCGTCGGTGAGCCCTTCGGCCAGCGGCGTGAAGGCCTTCCAGCCCAGGTAGAGCTCGGCTCGCGAGGGGTCGACCGGCACCGTGCCCGGCTCGTCGATCCGCGCCGCACCGGGAACCGGCTCGTCGTCGCGGCCCACCATCGCGGCCATCGCCCGCAGCAGGCTGCCGATCGGCGTCTGCCGACCGGTCCCGACGTCGATCGAGAGGCCATCGGCCGACGTCGCAGCTTTCACCAGCGCGTCGACGGCATCGTCGACGTAGAGCAGGTCGCGGCTCTGGTCGCCCGAGCCGTGGACCACGCACGGCTGTCCATGGACGAGTCGTTCGGCGAACGTCGCGACGACCGCGCTCTCGCGACCGGGACGCTGTCGGGGACCGAAGACCGTGGGGAGCACGACGATCGTGTGCTCGAGGCCGTGCACCTCGCGATAGCGGACCGCCAGGTCGTCCACCATGGCCCGCATGGCATGACGAGCGGATCGCCCGCTCCGGGCGCGGGCGCTCCCGGCCAGGACGACCTTGTCCGTCCCCGCCGCCAGCGCGGCCTCGAGCACCTGCACCGTGCCGACGAGGTCGACCGAGGCCGACGCACTCGTGCTCAGCGACCCCGAACGGTCGGTGTTGGTCGCGAGGTGGTAGACGACCTCGGGCCGGCGGTGCACGAGGAGATCGCGCAACGAGTCGTCGCGGACGTCGAGTTGGTGGATCTTGAGCCGACCAGATGCCTCGGATCGGGCAGCCGCCAGATTTCCCAGGGTGCCCGAACGGAGATCGTCGACGATGTCGACCTGGTGCCCACCGGCGAGGATCCGATCGACCAGAGACGAGCCGATGAACCCGGCGCCGCCGGTCACCAGGATCTTCACCCGGCGCCCGGTTCTTCTCCGGGGACCCGCTCGCCCTTCAGACGCGCGTCGGGTTCGACGTCGACGTCGTCGCCGACGACGGTGAGGTCCAGGAGCTCTGCGCCCGAGCGGATGACGGCACCCGGACCCACGACCGATCGGTGGATACGGGCCCCCGACTCGACGACAGCGCCGGACAGCACGACGGCCTCGGTCAGCGTCGCATCGTTGCCGATGACCGCGTTCGCGCCGATCACCGAGCGCTCCAGGTGAGCAGAATCCGAGACGGTGGCGCTCTCGTGCACCGAACCCTCGCCGTCCGCCGGGAGCAGGTCGAGGTTCGCCTGCAGGTACGTCTCGGGCGTGCCGGCATCGAGCCAGTAGGCCCCGCCGTCGAGCGCGAACAGGGTGCCGGCCTCGACCAGTGCCGGGAAGGTCTCCCGCTCCACCGAGACCCGTCGCCCGACCGCGATGCGGCCGAGCACGCTCGGCTCGAGCACGTAGGTGCCGGCGTTGATCTTGTTGCTGGGCGCGTCGGCCCGGTCGGGCTTCTCGATGAACGCCTCGACCTGACCAGCGACGTCGGTCACCACCACGCCGTAGCGCGACGGATCCTCGACCTCGTGCAGGTCGATGGTCGCCTCCGCACCGGAGGCATCGTGGAAGCGGACCAGGCGAGTGACGTCGAGGTCGGTGAGGACGTCACCGTTGACCACGATGAAGCGCTCGTCGATGCCCGCCTCGCCCGCCGCGAAGCGGATCGCACCAGCCGTGTCGAGCGGTTCGTCCTCGACGGCATAGGCGAGCCGAACGCCCGCACACAGCCCGTCGGGATAGGCGGCGAGGAACGTGTCGGGCTTGTAGCCCAAGGCCAACACGGCCTCGGTCACGCCGTGCTCGGCGAGGTGCGCAACCACGCGTTCGACCATCGGGACGTGGACGACCGGAAGCAGGTTCTTCGGTGTCGTGAGGGTCAGGGGCCGGAGTCTCGTGCCGAAACCGCCGACCAGGATCACGGCCTTCACGAGCCGGCGTCACCCTCGGTCGTGTCGACGGTCGTGTCG
>JBFIHN010000022.1:0-15976 GCA_041601775.1 Acidimicrobiales bacterium | reverse complement strand
TGCCCTGCGGGAGGATCGTGGCGGAAGTCGATCGACGTTTCGGGAACGAAGTGCATGCGCTCGGTGAACGACGGCGAGATCTCGATCCCGAGGGCCGAGAAGCCACCGAGTCGCCAGCACCAGTGGTCGCCGTCGACGGTGATGCCGTCGAGCATCGGGGTCAGTTCGGCGAGGGACTCTGGCGAGCGGAGCACCTCCCAGATCGCGCACCGTGGCGCGGGGACCTCGGCGGTCGAGATGTTGCGGGCTTCGAATCTCTGCACGAATCGCCCTTACCCCGATGTGACGACACTCACCTGTGACATGCGGCGCCACCTACGATCGTCCGCTCACGTCCACGACTCCGATCTCCCGAGGAACACCCAATGAGCGACGCACCCCAGCCCGGCTTCGACACCACCCTCCTGCACGGTGGTACCGAGAAGAACCCGTTCGGCGCCGTCCAGGTCCCCATCTTCCAGTCGACCTCGTTCGAGTTCGAGGACGCCGACCACGCCGCCCGTCTCTTCAACCTCGAAGAGGTCGGGATGATCTACTCGCGTCTCACCAACCCCACGGTGTGGGCGCTCCAGAACCGCGTCGCCGCCATCGAAGGCGGTGCCGGCGCCGTGGCCTGCTCGTCGGGACACGCCGCCCAGATCCTCGCCCTGTTCCCGTTGATGGGCCCGGGCAAGAACGTGGTCGTGTCGACCCGTCTCTACGGCGGATCGATCACCCAGTTCTCGCTCAGCATCAAGCGTTTCGGCTGGTCGGCCACGTTCGTCGACTTCGACGACACCGATGCCGTCGCCGCGGCGATCGACGACGACACCCGGGCGATCTTCTGCGAGTCCATCGCCAACCCGGGCGGCTACATCACCGACCTGCCCGTCATCGCCGCCATCGCGAACGACGCCGGCATCCCCCTGATCGTGGACAACACCTCGGCCACGGCCTACCTGTGCCGGCCCATCGAGCACGGCGCCACGCTGGTCGTGAACTCGACCACCAAGTACCTGACCGGCAACGGCAGCGTCACCGGCGGCGTCATCGTCGACTCCGGTCGCTTCGACTGGTCGGCCTCCGACAAGTTCCCGTCGCTGTCCCAGCCCGAGCCCGCCTACCACGGTCTCGTGTTCCACGAGGCGCTCGGCGCCATGGCCTTCACCTTCCACGGGATCGCCATCGGCCTCCGTGACCTCGGGATGACCATGAACCCGCAGGGCGCGCACTACACCCTGCTGGGCATCGAGACCCTCAGCCTGCGCATGCGCAAGCACGTCGACAACGCCGTCGAGGTCGCCACGTGGCTCGAGAACGACGACCGCGTCAGCGCCGTCAACTACGCCGGCCTCCCGTCGTCGCCCTACGCCGAGCGGGCCGAGCGTCTGCTGCCCAACGGCGCCGGCGCCCTGTTCACGATCTCGGTCAAGGGCGGGTACGACGCCTGCGTGAAGCTCGTCTCGTCGCTGCAGATGTTCAAGCACGTGGCCAACCTGGGCGACACCCGCTCGCTCGTCATCCATCCGGCGTCGACGACCCACCGCCAGCTCGAGGCCGATCAGCTCGTGGCTGCCGGTGCCGGCCCCGACGTCGTGCGCCTGTCGATCGGCATCGAGGACCCGGCGGACATCATCGCCGACCTCGACCAGGCCTTGGCCGCCGCCACCGCATGAACGACCGACGCGTCGTGGCGCCGATCGGGAGGCTCGCCCGAGCACTCGTTCGGCGCCCGCGCGTCGAGGACCTGTTCCGCCACAACGAAGGGCCGCTCGTCCACAAGGTCCCCCACTTCTTCGACATCTACGAGCGACACTTCCGGCGCTTCCAGGGGACGTCCCCGACGGTGCTCGAGATCGGCGTGTTCCACGGCGGGTCGCTGCGGATGTGGAAGCAGTACTTCGGGCCGGCGGCGACCATCGTCGGACTCGACATCGAGCCGCGATCGGCGATGCTCGACGATCCGCCGACGATCCACGTTCGCGTCGGTGATCAGTCGAGCCCCGCCGACCTCCAGGCATTGATCGACGAGTTCGGTCCGTTCGACATCGTGCTCGACGACGGCAGTCACCTCCCCCGCCACCAGATCGCCTCCCTGGAACACCTCTGGCCGGCCCTCAAGGTCGGGGGTGTCTACGTCGTCGAAGACCTGTTCACGAACTACTGGCCGGAGTACGAGGGCGGCCCGGGCACCTGGACCTTCATGGACGTGACGAAGTCCTTCGTCGACGAGATCCACGCATTCAACAGTCGAAGCGACGCACTCGAGCCTTCACACTGGACGCACGAGCTCACGGGCATGCATGTCTACGACGGCCTGGTCGTGCTCGACCGTGGCGAGCATCGGCCCTTCGAGACCGTGATGTCGGGCCGGCCGACGTTCCCCGGTGCGGAGAACATGCCCGTGGACACCGACCTCAGCGACGAACATCGCGCCCAGATCGCAGCGATGGACGCCCGTCAGGCCCGGCGCGCCGCGATCGCCGACCGCCTACCGCCGGTGGTCGTGCGATCGATCAGCGCAGTACGTCGACGCCTCCGAGTCTGACCGGACAGCACAGTTCGTGTGGGTCGTGTTCAGGTCGCGGTTGCGGCGAGCGCAACACGGCGGAGTCGACGCTCGTTGTGGATGGCGTCGGTCGCCAGGACCGTGAGCGCCAGCCACACGAGCACGAACCCGGCGAGCCGGTCGGGTGGCAGGTCCTCGTCGAGGATCAACACCCCGCAGACCAACTGCAGCGTCGGCGTGACGTACTGGAGCAGTCCCAACATCGACAGAGGGATGCGGGTCGCGGCCGTGGCGAAGAGGAGCAGCGGCACCGCGGTGACCACGCCGAGGCCGACGAGGATCGCGTCGCGTCCGACGGTCCCGTGGGTGAACGACAGGTCGCCGCTCGCCTGGAACACCACGAGCCCGATCACGGCGACGGGGCTGAGCACCGCGGTCTCGACCGCCAGCGACGGCAGCGCGGCGACGTCGGCCGACTTCTTGAGGTAGCCGTACGTCGCGAACGAGCACGCCAACACGAGCGCGATCCACGGCACCCGACCGTTGGCCACGGTCAACACGACCACCGCCGCGGCACCGAACCCGAGCGCCACCTTCTGCGCACGCCGCAGGTGCTCGCCGAGGACCACCACGCCGAGGGCCACGGTGATCAGCGGGTTCACGTAGTAGCCGAGGGCCGCGTCGACCACGTGCCCGTTGTTCACCGCCCAGATGTAGGTGAGCCAGTTGATCGAGATGAACACCGCCGCTGCCGCGAGGATCCGGCGCAGACGGGGCGAGCCCAGGACCGTGCGCAGCTCGGGGAACCGCCGCTGGAGCCCGAGGACGCCGACCACGACGACCAGTGACCAGGCGATCCGGTGGAACAGGATCTCGAGGGGCGCGACCTCGTCGATGAGGTTGAAGACCAGCGGGAAGACTCCCCACAGGCCGTACGCACCGAACCCGGCGAGCATGCCGATGCGCTGCTGCCGTCGGTCGTCCACCGCACCAGCCTGACCGTCACGGCCGGGGGCGTCGACCGAGTTCAATCGTCGAGGCGGAGCGCGGAGACGAACGCCTCCTGCGGAACCTCGACCCGCCCGATGTTCTTGGCCTTCTTCTTGCCTTCCTTCTGCTTCTCGAGCAGCTTGCGCTTCCGCGTGATGTCGCCGCCGTAGCACTTGGCGAGCACGTCCTTGCGCTTCGCCTTGACCGTCTCCCGGGCGATGATCTTGCCGCCGATGGCGGCCTGGATCGGCACGTCGAACATCTGGCGGGGAATCAGTTCCTTGAGCTTCTCGGCCATCTTCGAGCCGTAGTCGTACGCGCTGTCGCGGTGCACGATGGAGGAGAACGCGTCGGCGGCCACGCTGTTGAGCAACACGTCGACGCGCACGAGGTTGGCTCGCTCGTAGCCGACGAGTTCGTAGTCGAGGCTGGCGTAGCCCTGCGTGCGCGACTTCAGTTGGTCGAAGAAGTCGCGGACCACCTCGGCCAGCGGGATCCGGTAGGTGATCTCGAGCCGTTCGGGTGAGAGGTACTCGAGCCGGGTCTGAATCCCGCGGCGGCGCTCGCACAGCTCGATGATCGGTCCCACGTAGTCGGCCGGCGTCAGGATCGTGATCTGGAAGATCGGCTCTTCGATCCAGTCGATCTCGGCCGGGTCGGGCAGCGCCGACGGGTTGTCGACCTCGATGCGTTCGCCCTTGGTCGTGACCACCTCGTAGGCCACGGAGGGCGCGGTGATGATGAGGTTCAGGTCGAACTCGCGCGACAGGCGCTCGCGGATGATCTCCATGTGGAGCATGCCGAGGAACCCGCAACGGAAACCGAAACCGAGTGCCATCGACGTCTCGGGCTCGTAGGTGAACGAACCGTCGTTGAGGCGGAGCTTCTCGAGGCTGTCGCGCAGGTCGGAGTACTCGTCGCCGTCGACGGGATAGAGACCGGCGAAGACCATCGGCTTCGGGTCCTGGTACCCGGACAGCGCGTCCTCGGCTCCGTTGGAGACGGTCGTGACGGTCTCACCGGACCGCGCTTCGGCGACGTCCTTGATGCCGGCGATCAGGTAGCCGGTCTCGCCCGGGCCGAGCGCCTCGACCGGCGTCGGCACCGGCGCCCGGACCCCGATCTCGTCGGCATCGTGGGTCGCCTTGGCCTGGATGAAGCGGAGCTTCTCGCCCGTGCGCATCGTCCCGTCCATGATCCGGACCGACGACACGACGCCGCGATAGACGTCGTAGTGGGAATCGAAGATCAGGGCGCGCAGCGGGGCGTCGGGGTCGCCGACGGGCGGCGGGATCTTCTCGATGATCTCGTCGAGCAGCGCGGGGACGCCGGCGCCGGTCTTCCCGGAGACGTTGAGGATGTCGGCGGCGTCGAGGCCCAGGACCGACTCGATCTCGTCGGCGACACGCTCGGGCTCGGCCGCAGGCAGGTCGATCTTGTTGAGGACGCCGATGATCTCGAGATCGTGCTCCAGCGCCTGGTAGCAGTTGGCCAGCGTCTGGGCCTCGATCCCCTGCGACGCGTCCACCAACAAGACCACGCCTTCGCATGCGGCCAGTGACCGCGAGACCTCGTAGCCGAAGTCGACGTGGCCGGGCGTGTCGATCAGGTTGATCACGTGTCCCTTCCACTCGAGGCGGACCGACTGCAGCTTGATCGTGATGCCGCGCTCTCGCTCGATGTCCATCGAGTCGAGGAACTGCTCCTTCATGTCTCGCTGCTCCACCGCTCCCGTGATCTCGAGCAGGCGATCGGACAGCGTCGTCTTGCCGTGGTCGATGTGGGCGATGATCGCGATGTTGCGGATGCGATCGAGGGGGATGCGGGGCGCGGACATGGGAACCGCCAACGCTACCGATCGAGACTGTCGACGAAGGCACCCACGAGGCCAGCGACCGCCTCGGGGTCCTGTTCGTGTGCGGCATGGCCGACGCCGTCGAGGACGTGGAGTTCGGCGCCGAGCCGCTCGGCCACCTGCCGGGTCGAGGCCGGAGACGAGATGCGGTCGTCGCTCCCGCCGATCACCAACGTCGGGACGCCGAGCGGTTCGAGCGACGAGAGCGGCGGCGGCGGCGTCCAGGTCGCGGTGAGATGCCACAGCCCCTCGGCCGTGCCCGGCCGCCGCAAGGTCCGGGCCGTCTCCGCCGCCGTGGCGTCGAGCAGGGGCGTCCGGTGACGCCCGATCCGCCGCAGCGCAGGAGCCGCACCCCGGACCGCCACGCGAAGGGCGGCACTGCCGATCACCGACGCCCCCGGCAGCGACGCGACGCGCCGGACCGCCAGTGGAGGCGCACCGTCGAGCGCCGGTGCGATCATCACCACGCCGGCGACGTCGACCGAAGCGGCCCGCACGACCGCGGCCGCCACCACGGTTCCCGCCGAGTGGCCCACGAGGACCACACGGCCCGTCGGCACGGTGCGCTGGATCACCGCCTCCGTACGCCGGAGCACGGCAGCCTCGCCGTAGGGGTCACCGATCCCGCGATCCACCACCGGTCGTTCGCTGCGCCCGAACGGCGGGCGATCCCACGCCACGACCCGCCAGTGCTCCGCCCACGACGGCGCCACTCCGGCCCACGTGAAGGTGCCCGACGCGAAACCGTGGAGCCCGACCAGCGTCGGTGCGCCACCCGCGGACGTTCCAGCGGTCTCGACATGGACACCGAGGCCGTCGACATCGACCACGGTCCGATCCCCCCAGTGCAGGTCCATGACCTCCAGTCTGATCACATCGGGCACTTCCGATTGCCGCAACCGGGCTCCGAGGCGTTATCGTCTCCTGTTCCCGTGTCCGCACTGCGGATACGTCAGATTCTCCAAGTCCCAATCTCCGAAGGCAGCGACAGAGGTCGACGTGGCCAACATCAAGAGCCAGATCAAGCGAAACCGTCAGAACGAGAAGCGCCGTGTGCGCAACAAGACGGTCCGTTCCGAGCTTCACACCCGCACCAAGGCGGCGGTCGCCGCGGCCGAGGCGGGCGAGGACTCGGCCGAGAAGCTGCAGGCTGCGATCCGTCGCATCGACACCGCGGTGTCGAAGGGCGTGCTCCACAAGAACACCGCCGCTCGCCAGAAGTCACGCTTGATCAAGCGTGTCCGGCGCATCGAAGAGAGCGCCGACGCCTGAGCGAGTCGTCCAAGGACTGAACGAAAGGCCCCGCCTCGTGCGGGGCCTTTCCGCGTTCAGCGTGCAGCGCGTGCGATCCGGGCCAGGCGGGCCACCAACACCTCGAGCTTCAGCGGTTCGGGCCAGTCGATCGTTCCCCGCAGCTCGAGGTCGGTCGCCGCGAGCAACTGGATCGACTGTCGGACGTTGTCCGAGCCCAAGCGGCGCGACTGGTTCAGCGCCTTCTTGGCCGGGAACGTCGACTTGCCCTTCATGCCGAGCAGCGTCGCCGCTTCCTTCTCACTCGCCACACCGGCCCCGTCGAGACGCAGCATCTTCTGGAAGTGCGCGTGGAGCGTCGACATGATCTGGAGGGGATGACGCCCGGATCCCAGCATGCGGCTCAGCGCCGTCAGCGACCCGGGGATGTCGCCGTTGTCGATGGCGTCGGTGAGGTCCCAGGGTGGGACACCGCCCGCGTCGCCGAGGAACGGCTCGATGTCCGCGGCCGACGGCTTCGCTCCCTCGCCGTAGGTCGACACCAGGATCGAGAGCAGCCCCGGCAGCTTGCCGCCGTCATCGCCGAGCCAGTCGACGATCAGACGTTGACCGGACCGGTCGGGACGGATCCCGGCGTCGGCCATCTGCTGGGCAGCCCAGTCGTCGAGCTTGCGCCCCGGCCCGGTGGGGCGGATCTCCCCACCGCACGCCTTCACGGCGTCGCGGATCGACTTGGGACCGCCGCCGCTCGCCGATCCCCATTCGAGCACCAAGACGTTGGTCGCGAGCGGGTCGGCCAGGTAGTCGAGGAGCGGTGCCAGGTCGCCGGCCTTGAACCTGCCCATCCCGCAGCCGACGACCACCCGTCGGTCGGTCAGGAACGGGGCGGTCTGGGCGGCGTCCACCAACTCGCGCATCTCGTAGTCGTCGCCGGCGAGTTCGGCGACCATGAGGGACGCATCGCCGTCGCCGACCAACTCGGCGACGAGCTCGGTCCGGGCGTTCGACAGCAGGATCGGGTCTCCGCCGGTCAACATGATGCACGCGCTCACGACGTGGTCCTCGCTTCCAGGATGCGGGCCAGGACCTCGACGACCCGACGATCGCTGTGGACCTGGGTCGAGGCGATGACGCGCTCCCCCGCGACGACGGCTGCCGTCACCTGAGCGATGCGCGCCGGAGGATCAGCGTCGAAGGGACCGGCGGCGGCGATGGGCGCACCGTCGGAGCTCCGACGGGGTGCCGGCTCGTCGACAGCGATGACCACCGCACGGTGGGTCGCGTCGATTTCGCGGTCGCCGAGCACCAAGAGCACCCGGCGAACCTACCGCCGCGGCCGGTGCCGCGGCCTCCCCCGGCTCCTGCCAGCCGATGCGGACCCGCATCGGTGGCCCGGGACGGTCGACGACGATCTCGAAGCGACCGACGCGAGCACGGAACCCGGGTGGGACGGCGACCGCATCGTGGTGGTCGAGACCCGGCGGAGCGAGGACGGCACCGATCGGGAACCGCGCATCGATCGCGTCGATCACGGCGGACATCGTCGGTCTCGACGAACGCACCACGACCAGTCCGACGGCACGAACCTGCGCATCGCGCAGGGTCTCGATCACCGCCACCGGATCCGCGGCGGCCGAGAGGTCGACGACGGCGACCGGCCCGTCGACCCAGACCGTTGCGGCCCATCCGGCGGGTCGCGCCCCACGCGCCTGGGGGACGAGCAGCGGGGCGACGACCGCCGACGCGACCAGGATCGATCCGAGGACGCGCACCGACCGGGGCCGACGGGTTGCCACTGCCACGCCCACGGCAGCGAGCGTCACGTGACGCAGGTCGACCGTGCCCATGGGCAGCGATGCGCCGAGTCCCGACACCGCGTCGAGCGCGTCGAGACCCACGGCGCTGGGCTGGTGCACCAGTGAGGCGACGCGTCCGCCAGCGAGGCCGGCGAGCGTCCCGGCGGTGAGCCCCCACACCATCAGCAGTCCTGCGATCGGGCCGGCGACGAGGTTCGCCGGTACCGCGGCAACCGGCATCGGACCCAGCGTCGGGATGAGGACGGGAGCAACGGCGCACTGCGCTCCCAGGGTCACGGCGAGTCCGTCTCGGAGCCACCGCGGCCCGGCGACCCGCGCAGCGATCGGCGGTGCGAGCACCAGGACGCCGCACGAGGCCGCGACCGACAGCCGGAACCCGAGCGAGTGGACGAGCAGCGGGTCGACGACGAGCAGGGCACAGACGGCGATGGACAGGTGACGGAGGCCACCGCTCGGGCGCCCGGTCGTGTGGGCGGAGACGGCGACCACGGCGACGAACGATGCCCGGAGCACCGACGGCTCGAACCGGGTGACCAGGGCGAACGCCGCGATGACCCCCACCGTGACCACGAACCTCGGCCAGAGACGCAACATCCGCAGCACGGGACCCACGACGACCAGGACGAACAAGACGTTCTGTCCGGACACGGCGAGCAGGTGCGACAGCCCGGCTGCCCGGAAGTCCGCCGTGAGCTGCGGCGGCTGCGCCCGGTCGTCACCCAGGACGAGGCCGGCGAGCAGCGAACGCTGGCTCGGCGAGAGGCTGACCGCTCCCCGGTCGAGGGTGCGCCGGAACGCGTTGGCCGCCCGGTGGTGGAGCCCGCCCGAGCCCGTCGCGACGACCGACTCGACCCGGAGCGTGCCGGCGAGGTGACGGGATCGGGTCCACGCCGTGGTGCGGTGGAGCGAGCCGGTCACGCCCGCGACCTGCACCCGATCACCCGCCAGGACGTGCGACAGCGCGGCGATGGCATGGGGCGAGATGGCCTCGGCCAGGAGATGACCGTGCGCCGAGTCCACCTCGAGCCGCAGCCGTCCTCCGGTGACCGGCTCGGGGTCGGTGACCAGGGTGACGACGCCTTCGAAGGGACCCTCCGGTGGCGGGTCGAGGCCGGCGAGCGAGCGGACCGCCAACAGGTCGACGACGAGCAGCAGGAACAGACACCACGTCCAGGGCCTGCGGACGACGATCACCGTGGCGACACCGGCCAGCAGCACGGCCGACGGCAGGCGCACCGCCGACGCTGCTCCCACCGCTGCGGCGCAGGCCGCCGCCACCGGCCACACACCGTCGCTCGTGGTCTCGCCCATCAGACACGTACGAGATCGCGGAGCTGGGCGAGCTTCGCCTCACCGATGCCCCGCACCTCCAGCAGTCCGTCGACCGACACGAAGGGGCCGTTGCGTTCGCGGTGGTCGAGGATCGCCGCCGCGGTGGCCGGTCCGATGCCCGGCAGGGACTCGAGCACGGTGGCGTCGGCGATGTTCAGGTCGATCGGCCCGCTGGGGCCGGCACCACCGGTCCCGGTCACCGGCGCCACCTCACCCACGGCGGGCACGTACACCTGGGTCCCGTCGGCCAGTTCCGCGGCGAGGTTGACCTGGCCGGCGTCAGCGTCGGGCAGGAGACCGCCGGCGGCGTCGACGGCATCGATGACCCGTGACCCGGCCGGCAGACGCTGCACACCGGGGGCGGCGACCGCGCCGGCGACGTGGACCACGACCGGTCCTGGCGGCGACGTGGTGGTGGTCACCGAGGCGGGATCGACCACGGGGAGGGACGCATCGATCGGGGTCGGCGACTGACGGGTCAGCCACACCAGTGCGCCGGCGGCGAGACCGACCAGGAGGCACCCACCGAGCAGCGCACGCCAGCCCGATCCGGTGGCGTCGAGCACTTCCTCGACGAACAGACGGACTCGCTGGGCGGCGGCACCGACCACCGGCGGCTCGGACGGCCCGGACGCGCTGGACGGGTCGGACGATGACACGTGATCGGACACGTGACTCCCTCCCGGGCAGGAATGCACACGACGGGGGAAGTCGGCCCCGATCGTAGCGCCCGTGGCGCATCGCAGTCACGGGGCTCGGGCCCGACGAGTCGATCCGATCAGCAGCGGGCGTCGGCGTCGGCGACGCCCATGCCCAGCTCCCGCCGGGCCCGCCACTCTGCTTCGATCTCGAAGGGCAGACGCCGATACGCACCCCAGTGGCCGTAGCCACGGAGACGCCACCGCAGATAGGCCCACAGATACCGACGGAAGAACCCGAGCCACCCGAAGCGGTGGAACTGGAGCACGTGTTCGTACTCGTGCCGACGCAGGCGGGCACTCATGACCACGCCGCGTCGCACGAACACGGTCGAACCCAACGTGGTCGCGGATGCGCCGGGCGCGGCGAAGCCCGAGACGATGCGGATGTCGTCGATCGACGGCGGAGGTCGTTGCCGTCGGGACACGATCGGCGTTCCGGGCCCGCCCTAGAAGAGCTGGGCGGTGAGACGCTTGCGGTACTCGGCGGTACGCGGGTCGGTCGGGCCCATCAACTCGAGCAGGTCGAGGAACTCCTGTCGAGCGTCCTCGTCGGACTTCACCCGCGCGAGGAGGACCCCGAGCTTCTCGTCGACGTCGGCGGGCACGTCGGGGTTGGCCGCACGCGCCTGGGCCGCGATGAGACGGGTCTCGTCGGTCTCGGGGATCTTGGCGAGCAGGGCGAGCGCCTCGAGGCGGGCCTGGCCGTCCTCCGAGGTCGCCAGGAGGGCGGCGAGCGCGGTGATGGCCGCAGCGTTGTCGGGCTCGAGCTCGAGGGCCTTGCGGAGCGATGCGTCGTCGCCCGCCGAGATCAGCTGCTGGACCTCGGACTCCTCTTCGGTCGGGAGGAGGGAATCCACCCACGCCGCCACGTTGGCCTCGGGCTGGGCGCCGACGAAACCCTCGACGACCTTCCCGTCCTTGAGCGCGTAGACCGCAGGAATCGACTGCACCTGGAACGCCTGCGAGATCTGGGGGTTGGCATCGACGTCGACCTTGGCCAACACGACCTTGCCCTTGGTCTCGTCGATCACCTTCTCGATGATCGGACCGAGGGTCTTGCACGGTCCGCACCATTCAGCCCACAGGTCGACGACCACGGTCACCTGGGCGCTCCGGTCGATGACGTCGGTCTGGAACGTCGCGTCTGTCACGTCGATGTAGGCCATGAGGCCTGACGCTATCGGCGCACTGCGATGACGGCCACGACGGCCGGTAGGTTGGCTCGCCCAGAGGTCAGCGAACAGGAGATGTGGGGCACGTGGGTGACGTTCAGGGAATCGATCAGGACGCGGTGGAGGCGTGGTACCTCGCCAATGTCGAGGGCACCGAGACGCCGCTCTCGTTCGACCTGATCGCCGGGGGGCATTCGAACCTGACGTTCGCCGTCACCGATGCCGCGGGTCGCAAGACCGTGCTCCGACGGCCACCGCTCGGCCAGGTCCTGGCCAGCGCACACGACATGGGACGCGAACACAAGATCATCGCCGCCCTCGCCGACACCGAGATCCCGGTGGCCGCCACCTACGGCTACGAGCCGGGCAGCGACGTCAACGGTGCGCCCTTCTACGTGATGGACCACGTCGATGGTCACGTCCTGCGCGACCTGGCATCGGCCGAGAAGCTGTCGCCGGCCGCTCGCACCCACGCCGGCCACTCGCTCGTCGACGTGATGGCGGCGATCCACGCTGTCGACCCCGATGCGGTCGGCCTCGGTGACCTCGGCCGCAAGGAGGGCTACATCGAGCGTCAGCTCAAGCGTTGGTACGGCCAGTGGAACAAGTCGAAGACGCGTGACCTGCCCGAGGTCGACGCCGTGCACGACGCCCTGCTCGCCAACATCCCCGAGCAGGGCCCGGCCGCGATCGTCCACGGTGACTACCGCCTCGACAACTGCATGGTCGACGACGACGGCAACGTGATCGCCGTCCTCGACTGGGAGCTGTGCACCCTCGGCGACCCCATGGCGGATCTCGGCCTGTTGATGGTCTATTGGAGCGAGCCCGGCGACCACACGCCGACGCTCGGTGCGCCCACCCTCGCCGAGGGCATGATCAGCCGGGCCGAAGCGGTCGAGCGGTACGCGGCGTCGTCGGGACGCGACGTCAGCAACATCGACTTCTACACCGCCTTCGGCTACTGGAAGCTCGCCTGCATCGTCGAGGGCGTCTACGCCCGCTACGTCGGAGGCTCCATGGGCGCCCGCGACGGCAACGACTTCGACCACTTCGCCCGCCAGGTCGAAGCGATGGCCGCGCAGGCCGCCGCTGCGCTCGGCAGGATGGACTGAATGCCGGACCTGTACGAGCTCCACCGTCGACCAGATCTCGACGGCCCCGTCCTCGTCGTCGCCCTCGAGGGCTGGATCGACGCGGGATTCGGTGCAGGCCGGGCCGTCGAGGCGTTGGTGGAACAGACGGACGGCGTCCACGTGGCGACCTTCGATGCCGACGCGTTGCTCGACTTCCGGGCCCGGCGACCCGTGATGCACCTCGTCGACGGCATCAACACCGGGCTGACCTGGTCGACCACCGAACTCCACGCACTCACGTCGGACAACGGCACCGACATCCTCCTCCTGACCGGCGTCGAGCCGGACCATGCCTGGCACGGCTTCGCCGATGCGGTGCGCGACCTCGCCGTCGATCTGGGTGCTCGGATGCAGATCGGCTTCGGGGCCTTCCCGTCGGGTGTGCCCCACACCCGTCCCGTGAGCATCTCGGCCACTGCGTCCTCCGACGACCTCGCCGCATCGCTGGGCTTCGCCCGAGGCACCATCGACGTACCAGCCGGGGTCGAAGCCGTGATCGAGCAGCGCTTCGCCGAGGCCGGCCTCCCCGCGGTCGGCGTGTGGGCGCAGGTCCCGCACTACGCCGCGACCATGCGCTACCCCGCAGCGTCCGCCCGCCTGATCGAAGCCCTCAACCAGGTCTCCGGCAGCGACTTCGGGATCGGCGACCTCCCGGACGAGATCGCCGAGATCCGCTCGCGGATCGACTCGCTCATCGCCGACAATCCCGAGCACGTGGCGATGCTCCGCCAGCTCGAACAACAAGCCGACGAATCGACCCAGGCCCAGATCACCGACCTCCCGTCGGGTGACGACCTCGCCGAGGAACTCCAGAAGTTCCTGCGCGAACAAGGAGACTAGGAACACCGTGAAGATCGACGGAGGCATCGGCCTCGACCTCACCAAGACCGCCGCCGAGGCCAGGGAAGCGGAGGCTGTCGGCTACGACGGCGTCTGGGTGCCCGAGACCTCCCGCGATCCCTTCCTGCCGATGGCGCTCGCGGCCGAGCACACCGACACCCTCGAGATCGGCACGTCGATCGCGGTGGCGTTCGCCCGCTCCCCCATGACGTTGGCCAACACCGCGTACGACCTCAACCAGTACTCGCAGGGCCGGTTCATCCTCGGCCTCGGGAGCCAGATCAAGCCCCACATCACCAAGCGTTTCTCGATGGAGTGGTCGAAGCCCGCCGCCCGGATGCGCGAGATGGTCCAGGCCATGCACGCCATCTGGGACTGCTGGATGAACGGGACGAAGCTCGACTTCCGCGGCGACTTCTACACCCACACCCTCATGACGCCGTTCTTCGACCCCGGCCCGCACGAGTTCGGGATCCCCCGGGTCTTCGTCGCCGGCGTCGGACCGCTGATGACCGAGGTCGCCGGCGAGGTGTGCGACGGCTTCTTCTGCCACGGGTTCACCACCGAGAAGTACCTGCGCGAGGTCACCATCCCCGCGCTCGAGGCCGGCCGGAAGAAGTCGGGCAAGACGATGGAGGGCTTCGAGATCTGCGGCCCGAGCTTCGTCGTCACCGGCAACACCGAGGAGGAGCTCGAGAAGGCCAAGGCCGGTACACGCCAGCAGATCGCGTTCTACGGCTCGACGCCCGCCTACAAGTCGGTGCTCGACCTGCACGGCTGGGGAGAGCTCCAGAGCGACCTCAACCGGCTCTCCAAGGAGGGCAAGTGGGCGGAGATGGGCACGCTCATCGACGACGAGATCCTCAACACCTTCGCCGTGGTCGGCGAACCCGAGTCGATCGCCCCCGAACTGCAGAATCGATACGGCGACGTGATCTCGCGCATCAGCTTCTACGCCCCGTACGCGGGCGACCGCGACCGCTGGCAGAAGATCTTCGCCGACCTCAAGGCCTGAATCGACGCCTTCCCGCTCCTCCTCCGCCGCCGCGAAGGAGCGTGGGGTCGTCAGGCGTTGAGGAGCAGGAGCAGCCCGCCGACGGTGTAGGCCACCATCACCGCGAGCATCGGATACTGGCTCTTCACGGCCACCTTCTCCGGATACAGCTCGACCGCTCGGTCGTGCGATGCGATCACACCGCAGACGTGGCCGATCACGATGGCCGCCACCTGCACGTAGGCGATCGTGTTCGGCGACACCACCGTGAAGTCGATGAGGTGATCTGCCGTGCCGAAGAGGTCCCACCCCTCACCGAGGGGATCCGAGAGCAACGCCACGAACGCCTGGCCCTCGAAGACCAGCAACGAGAAGTAGTGGGCGATCGAGTACGCCAACACGATCGGGACGAGTGACGGCACCCACCGCCACGCCTGTTCGACGGTCCCGTCTCCGTCACCGGCGAGAACGCCGATCAGCCGCGTGGCCCCCACGAAGAGGACGGCGACGGTGCCGATCACGAGCAGGAGACCGACGGTGTTGACCATCGTCAGGTCCCAGTCGCGGCGGGTTCCGACGATGTCGTCCCACAGCTGGGTCCGCGAGAAGCCGTCGAACGTGGTCCCGCCCAGCAGCACCAGGATCACGGCGAGCGTGCCGGGCATCGGCGCGACCTGGGCGAGCCCGGCTCCGGGCCAGCGGAGGCGGAGACGTCCGGCCATGTCACGGTGCAGGGGTGCGAGCGCGGCGAGCAGCGTGAACAGGACGGCGAACCCGTCGCCGGTGCGGATCCAGCCGGCACCGAAGCGGGTGGCGCCGGCAACCATGGCGAGCGTGTAGACGCCGAGGAACATCCCCACGGCTCCGATGGATCCGGGCTCGTGGTAGGCGAGTTCGAGCCAGAGGAACGCGCTGACGCCGGCGACGGCGGGCCAGTGGGACGCCCACACCCCCGTGGCCGCCGACGTCTCCGGGTCCCGGCCCGCCACCCGGTCGAGGCCGGCGGCGACGGTCCACAGCGGGTTGATCCGCCGCCAGACGTCGCCGAAGACGGCGCTGGCGATCTGCATCCCGACCCAGAACACGACATAGAACGCCGTGGGAGCGAGGTTCGCGGCGACGGAGTCGACACCGAACCAGGCGGCGACGAGGGTCACCACGAACAGCACCAGCACGAGCGCCTGCGCGACGGCCACCAGGACCCGGCCGAGACCGTCGAACCACGAGGGCGTGACCCGGCCCGCGGCCGCCGCGGCCAGGCGTGGCCGCGGCCACAGGATCCGGAGCGCGACGAACGAGATCAGCAGAGCGAAGGCCGCGGAATACGCGAACAGCCACACCGGGAGCGGGAGGTCGGCGCGGCTGCCGACGCCATGGGCGCCCGCAGGAGCCGCGCCGGC
>JBFIHN010000021.1:0-16285 GCA_041601775.1 Acidimicrobiales bacterium | reverse complement strand
CTGAGGTGGATACCGCACTCGGTCTTGTCCTTGCCGTTCCAACGCCCGGACCGGGGGTTCTCGCCGGCGGCGACGGGCTGGGTGCAGGGCATGCAGCCGATGGAGGGGTAGCCCTGATCGACCAGCGGGTTCACCGGCACGTCGTGGTCGCGGATGTAGGAGTCGACGTCGGCGTCGGTCCACGCGGCGATGGGGTTGATCTTGACGAGGCCGCGCAGGTCACGGCCGACGACGAGCGCACTCGAGCGGGTGTCGGCCTCGTCGCGTCGGAGGCCGCTCATCCAGGCGGCCTTGCCCGCCAGCGCCCGTTCGAGCTGCTGGACCTTCAGCGCCGAGCAGCAGTTGTCGGGATCGATCTTCCACAGCTCGTCGGTGTTGTCCGGTGCCGTCATGATCTTCATGTTCAGCCCGTACCGCCGGCGTACCTGCTCGACGGTGTCGAGGGTCTCGGGGAAGTGGTAGCCGGTGTCGATGAACACGACCTCGATGGCCGGGTCGGCCTTCACGGCGAGGTCGATGAGCACGGCGTCGGTCATCGACGCGGTCAGGCACAGATGTGGACCGAAGGCGTCGACCGCCCACTGGATGATCTTCGACGCGGGGGCGTGTTCGAACTCGGTGTTGAGCACGAACAGCTCGTCGTCGGTGTAGGTGTGGCGCAGGCTTGGCAGCGGCACGGTGACGGGCATGAGGAGAGGTCTTCCGGAATCGTGGACGGTCGGGGGAACGGGTCGGGTGGGCCGGGTCAGGTGGCGCACTCGGATTCGCCGATCTCCTTCACGTAGGGCCCGGTCTCGCCGTAGTCGACGTAGAAGTCGGGGTTCTCGTCGTGGTCGGGGAAGGCATCGAGCTCCTCGAGCGTCTTGCCCACACCGGCAGCGCCGCCGCTGCGGTCGAGCCAGCCCCGGAAGTCCTCGCCCGCACGTCGCTCCTCGGTGAAGCGGCGCACGACCCGGACCGCGGCCTCGGGCGCGTTCTTGGCCGGGAGCCGGAGCGCCTTCTCGCCGAAGTGGATCTTCTCCTGGCCCACATAGCCGCCGAGGAGCATCTGGTAGCCCGGAGCGGACCGCCCGTTCGCACGTCGCTCGGCCCCGAAGAAGCCGATGTCGGAGATGTGGTGCTGCCCGCAGCTGTTGGTGCAGCCGGAGATGTTGGTGCGGATCCCGCCGACCTCGGCCAGCCCTTCGGCATCGAGCGCTTCGCCGATGGCGTCGGCCAGGCCGCGGGACTGGGTGACCGCGAGGTTGCAGGTGTCGGCGCCCGGGCAGGCCACCACGTCGCGCGAGAGCTCGGCACCGGGCTCGGCCATCCCGATGACCGACAAGCGGTCGAAGAGCGTGCGGAGCTGGTCCTCGGTGAGGTCGCGGTACACCAGGTTCTGGCGGTTCGTGATCCGTACGTCGGCGTTCAGCTCCCGCTGGATGCTGGCGAGGGCCCGGAACTGGTCGGCGGTGATGTCGCCGAGGCGGGACCACGCGTAGGCCGACACCGTCCCCTTGGCGTTGCCGCGGACGACGTTGGCGTCTTCCCAACGCTCGTACTCGCCGGTGCGCCGGAGCATGACCGGGACGCCCTGGCCGACCTCGGTCGGCGCGACGCCGCTGGCCACACCCGCCGGGGTGTCGCCCCACTTGTCGACGACGGCAGGCACCCCACCGGGCCAGCTCGACGACGCGAGGAGCAGGGTGCGTTCCTTGAGGATCCGATCCTTGAGTCCCAGGCCTTGGCTCTTGCCGCGGGCGTTCTCGTCGGGCTCGGGCGTCTCCCAACCCATGGTGTCGACCAGCCACTTCATCCGGGCCCGGAGCTTGTTGTCACGGAACCCGTGGTTCGAGAACACGCGCAGCACGGCCTCGAGGGTCGCCAGCAGCTCGTCGCGGGGCGTGAACTCCTCGAGCGCCAGCGCCGGGTGGGGGTTGGCGCCCAGGCCGCCGGCGACGAAGACCCGGAACCCGGCTTCGAGGGTGCCGTCTGGTCGGGGGCGGCTGACGGCGATCACGCCGCAGTCGTTGAACATCGCCTGACCACAGTCGGTGGCGCAGCCCGAGAAGTTGATCTTGAACTTGCGGGGCAGGCGCTGCACGAGCGGGTTGCGGAGGAAGTGCCGGTTCGCCGCCTCGGCCCACGCGGTGATGTCGAGGACCTCGTGGGGGCAGGCGCCGGCGAGGTGGCAGCCCTGGACGTTGCGGTTGGTGTCGCCGCAGGCCTCGCGGGTGGTCATGGCGACGCTGGCGAGGTCGCGCATCACGTCGGGGATCGCTTCGAGCTCGATGAAGTGGAACTGGATGTTCTGGCGGGTCGTGATGTGGCCCCACCCGCGGCTGTACGTCTCGGCGATGTGGCCCATCATCTCGAGCTGCTCGGGGACCACCTGGCCGTAGGGGATACGCACGCGGACCATCTGGTTGGTGCCGCCCTGGCGCTGGCCGTAGATGCCGTTGGTCAGCCGGAAGACCCGGAAGGCGTCCTCCTCGATGTCGCCGGCCAGGTAGCCGGCCAGCACCGACTCGAACTTGGCGATGTCGGTGGCCTGGTCCGGATCGAGCACGATCTCGCGGCTCTGCATGATGGAGAAGTCCCTCGTCGGTCGAATACCTGACCAACTCGGTCAGCTTTCAGTCGGTCAGTGTGGCAAACCCGACCGGTGAGGTCAACATTCCCCGGTGCGCAGATGTCCGGCCCGGTCTCCGCACGCCTCGGCGTGTCAGTTCTGGAGGAGTTCGGAGACGCGGAACGCGAGATCGAGCGACTGCCGACCGTTGAGGCGGGGGTCGCACATGGTCTCGTAGCGGGTGGCCAGATCCTCGTCGACCAGGTCTTCGGACCCGCCGAGGCACTCGGTGACGTCGTCGCCGGTGAGCTCCACGTGGATGCCGCCCGGCCAGGTGCCTGCGGCCTTGTGGGCAGCGAAGAACCCGGCCACCTCACGCACCACGTCCTCGAAGTGCCGGGTCTTGCGACCTGACGGTGCCGTGAAGGTGTTGCCGTGCATGGGGTCGCAGGCCCACACCACCGGATGTTCGGCGTCGCGGACGGCCTCGAGCAGCGGGGGGAGCGCGTCGGCGACCTTGTCGGCGCCCTGACGGACGACCAGCGTCAGCCGTCCGGGGATGCGGTCCGGGTTGAGCGCCTCGCACAGGTCGAGGACCTCGCCGGGGGTGGCGGTCGGTCCGACCTTGCATCCGACGGGGTTCTTGACGCCACGGAAGAACTCGACGTGGGCACCGTCGAGTTGCCGGGTGCGCTCGCCGATCCAGATCATGTGGGCCGAGCAGTCGTACCAGTCGCCGGTGAGCGAGTCCTGGCGGGTCAGCGCCTCCTCGTAGCCGAGGAGCAGGGCTTCGTGCGAGGTGAAGAAGTCGACCTCGTGGAGGCTGGGCGTGTCGGGCGTGTCGATGCCGACGGCGCGCATGAACGTGAGCGTCCGCTCGATGTCGGATGCCAGTTGCTCGTAGCGCTGGCCCTCGTTCGACGACGCGACGAACTCCTGGTTCCACGCATGGACCTGCCGGAGATCCGCGAACCCGCCCTTGGTGAAGGCGCGGAGCAGGTTGAGGGTGGATGCCGACTGGTTGTACGCCTGGAGCAGGCGGGTGGGGTCGGCGGCCCGCGAGGCGTCGGTGAAGCCGATGTCGTTCACGATGTGGCCGCGGAAGGACGGCAGTTCGACGCCGTCGACGGTCTCGGTGTTGCTCGACCGTGGCTTGGCGAACTGGCCGGCGATCCGTCCGACCTTCACGGTGGGGACGCCGGACGAGTACGTCAGGACGACGGCCATCTGGAGGATGACCTTGAGCTTGTCGCGGATCGCGGTGGCCGAGAACGAGTCGAACGACTCGGCGCAGTCGCCGGCCTGGAGGAGGAACGCCTCGCCGGCCGCGACCTGCCCGAGTTGTTCGGTCAACGCCCGGGCCTCGCCGGCGAACACGAGCGGGGGATAGGAGCCGAGCTCCTTCAGCACGCGGTCGAGGGTGCCCGCGTCGGGCCACTCGGGTTGCTGGGCGGCGGGATGGTCCCGCCAGGTGCTCGGGTTCCAGTTGCTCACGGTCATCAGCCTCGCACGGTGGGGTGGTCGGAGGGAAAGCGGTTCTCGGGCAAAACGATCAATGGCCGCCCCAGGGAGTGGGCAGCCATTGACCAGATCGCGAGGTGCGACCGGCGCGCCGGATCAGGCGGCGCCGCGGGTACCGGCTTCTTCGCGGACCGTTCCCACGGCTCGCTTCACGAGGCGGCGGGCGGCCTCGGCGGTGACGCCGAGTTCCTCGCCGACCTCGCGGTAGCTGCGGGTGCGCCCGTCGTTGAGGCCGAACCGCTGCTCGACGGCGAACCGAGCACGGGGCTCGAGGACGTCGAGGAGGGCGACGACCATGTTGTCTTCGTCGCGGGCGAGCGTGATGGCTTCGGGCCCGGCCTTGGAGTCGGCCAGGAGATCGACGAGCTCCGATCCGTCGGGATCGTCGCCGACCTGGCGGTCGAGGGAGGTGGGCGTGGTCAACCGGTGGAGCCGGGCGTGCTCGTCGTCGAGTTCGCCACCCTCGCCCGAGGCATGACGCAGGGCGGCACGGAGGCTGGCCGAGCGGTCGCCGGGCAGGCGGACCAGGCTGGCCTTCTGGTCGAGCGCCCGGCCGATGGCCTGACGGATCCAGAAGGTTGCATAGGTGGAGAACTTGAAGCCCTTGCGCCAGTCGAACTTGTCGACGGCGTGTTCGAGGCCGAGGTTCCCTTCCTGGATGAGGTCGAGCAACTCCATCGACGGCGGCAACGGGTACCGGCGGGCGATGGAGACGACCAGGCGGAGGTTGGCCCGGATGAACCGGTCCTTGGCGGCGGCGGCGGCGCCGATGGCCTTGCGAGCCTCACGCGAGGGACGTTCGTCCTCGCCGAGCGCGTCGCGGGCCTCCCGGCCCTTCTCGATGACTTGCGACAGTTGGCGCTCTTCCTCAGCAGTGAGGAGCGGCACCATGCCGATTTCGTTGAGGTATTGACCTACTGAATCGCTCATGACATGTCTTCCAACGAAGGTTGCAGCCGTGTGATTCCCACCGTCGTTGTGACTGTGGTCACAAGCCCCGCTGAAATGGGCCTGAAGTTGCTCGTACCTACCCATCGCTGCGGCGGAGCAGACCTGCAGCGACGTGGACGCGGGGAGGAGGCCTCCGATTGTCCCACAGGTGTCAAGGCGCCGGGCCGCGGGTTTCGCTCCCGGTACGGTGCCACCGATGGGTGAGCGGATCGGTGTCTTCGGGGGAACGTTCGACCCGCCGCACGTTGGTCATCTGGTGACCGCGGTCGACGTCCGCCACTCCCTCGCCCTCGACCGGGTGCTCCTCGTGGTCGCCAATCGGCCGTGGCAGAAGGTCGGGAGCCGGGTGATCAGCGATGCGTCCGATCGGCTGGCGATGGTCGAGGCCGCGGTGGCCGGTGTCGACGGGCTCGAGGCGTCGTCGATCGAGATCGACCGCGGCGGCGACAGCTACACGGCCGACACGCTGGCGGCGATCGCCGCCGCCCACGACGACGCCGAGCTGTACCTGGTCCTGGGCGCCGACGCCGCCGCCGGCCTCGACACCTGGGAGCGGGCCGACGAGGTCCGTGACCGGGCGACGCTGGTGGTGGTCGACCGCCCCGGCGCACGACCGGCGAGCGTTCCGGCGGGGTGGCGGTGGCTCCATGTCGAGGTTCCCCGCCTCGAGGTGTCGTCGACCGACCTGCGGGCCCGGGTCCGCGACGACCGTCCCCTCGACTACCTGCTCCCGCGCGACGTCATCGCCTGTGTGCGTCGACGCCACCTCTATCGTGACGACCCGTGACCGACGGCTCCGGCACCACCGGGACCCCTGACGACGACCGGATGTCCCGGCTGGCGGCCCTGCTGTCGGTGGACGTCAGCGTGCCGGGTCCGGACGCTGCGGCCGGCCCGCCCGAACCGCCCGAACCACCCGGCCCGCCCGAACCACCCGGCCCGCCCGAACCGCCCGGGGTGTCGCCGACGGGCGAGGACCCGTCGCGCCGCAGGGGTCGACCCGGCCGGTGGTCCTGGGCCGTGTTGGTCGTCCTCCTCTTCGCCGGCTCCGGCTTGACCTATGCGGGCAGTCGGCTCATCCGATCGAGCACGGAGGGCGAGGTCCTCGCGCCGATCGTGGACCCGACCGAGCCCGGCTTCGAAGCGCTCGTCGACCCATCGCCGACGCTGGTCGTGCTGCACGATGTCGAGGGAACGCTCGATGCCATCACCGTGCTCTCGCTGGCGACCCCGGACGGCGGGGGAGGCGGCGTGCTCCTGGTTCCGCGGCGCACGGTCACCGACATCCCGCTCTTCGGTCCCGGCCCGCTCGACTCGGCCTACGTCCCGGACCTGCCCACCGGAGCGGCGAGTGTGGTCGGCTTGCTCCTCGGCTCCGCCATGGCGGAGGTGGCCGTGGTCGACGACACGCGTTGGGCAGACCTGGTGGCGCCGGTCGCTCCGATCGAGATCGACAACCCCAACGAACTCCTCGTCGACGGCGAGGTGCGTTTCCCCGCCGGCACGGTCGACCTCGCCGCGGACGATGTGGGGCCGTACCTGCGCGCGACGGTGGAGGGGGAATCGGACCTGGCGCGACTCTTCCGCCACCAGGTGTTCTGGGATGCGTGGCTCGAGGCGGTGGCCGAGGCCGGTGGTGACGCGGCGGTCCCCGGCGAACTGGATTCGGGCATCGGGCGGTTCGTGCGCGCCCTCGCGCTCGACGGCCACGAGGTCGAGACCTTGCCGGTGCAGGAGTCCACGACCGAGATCCCCGACGAAGCACCGACGTTCATCCCTCGGGTCGATCAGCTCCGGGCGCTGGTCGACCACCTCATCCCGCTGCCGGTGTCCCCGGGCCCGGGGGTACGAGCGCGTGTGCGGGTGTTGAACGGGACGATCGACACCTCCGAGGCGGCGTCGATCGCCGGCTCGCTGCCACCGGCCGGCGTCGAGGTCATCGCCATCGGGAACGCGGCGAGCCTCGACCTGGCGGTGACCACGATCGAGTACACCGGCGAGGAATTCCGCGACGAGGCCGAGGCGCTGGCCGCGATCCTCGGGGTGGGAGCGGTCGTCCCGGACGCCCGACCCAGTGATGCGGTGGACATCACCGTTACGCTCGGTGCTGACCATGTCTGATCCCCGCACGTCCATCACCTCAACCACGCCCGCCGAGCCCCCCGCCGACGTCGACCACATGGACCCGACCCATGCGATCGCCGCGGCCCGGGCGGCCCATGCCAAGGGCGGTACCGACATCGTGGTGCTCCGGGTCGGCGACGTCCTCGCGATCACCGACTACTTCGTGATCGTGTCGGCCTCGAACCCCCGGCTGGTCCGGACCATCGTGCAGGACGTCGAGGATGTCCTGGCGAAGTCCGGTGGGCCCCGGCCGCTCCGGGTCGAGGGCACCGCCGAAGCCGAGTGGGTGCTGTCGGACTACGGGACCTTCGTCGTCCACGTCTTCCACGACGACGTCCGCAAGTACTACGAACTCGAACGGCTCTGGTCCGACGTCGCATCGATCGACTGGCCGGACCCCGACGGTCCGCCCGTCGGCGCCTGAATCACGTCCGGTCGACGCCCACGAGGATGTCGGCCCAGCGGGTGATGGCGAGCAGGTGACCCTCGTCGTGGAGGCGGAGGTCGGCGCCGAGTCGTCGGCCGAGCCACCGCGCCATCGCCGGCGGGGTCACCACGTCGTGGTTGCCGGCGTGGACGGTGACGGGGGAGCAGATCTGGTCGAGCAGCGCGCCGAGCGGTGTCGCCTGGGCGGTGATCTCGCGTTCGAGGCCGGTCATGCCCGTGGCGACGCTTCCCCGCAGGGCCGCGACCATCGTGTCGGCTGCCCCGGGAACCCCGTCGAGGTGACGGATGCTGTCGGCGAGGATCTCGCGGGCCAGGGCGTCGTCGATCTCGGGTGGGACCAGCCACATCGCCAACTCGCGACCGACCTCGTCCGGTGGCATCGAGCCGAGCACGTCGGCGAAGAGCCGTCGGCTGTCGTCGGCTCCGTCGAGCACGTCGGCGCTCCCGTAGGCATCGGCCGGGATGAGCGGCGCGACGAGGGTCAGCGACCGCGTGCGATCGGCGTGGCGGCCGGCGAACGCGAGGGCGGGGATCGATCCCGCCGACCACGCGACCACATGCACCCGTGGCTGCCCGAGGTGATCGAGGACCGTCACGTGGTCGTCGGCGACGCTGACCGGTGATGCGGCCGGGTCGGCGGTGCTGGCGCCGAGACCGGGCCGGTCGAGGGCGATCAGGCGCAGACCTGCGGCGGTGACGATCGAATCGTCCGGGTGCCGGGCGAGGCGGGTGTCGGGCGTGCCGTGGAAGAACAGGACGACGGCGCCGGTCGGGTCTCCGCGGTCGTCGTAGCCGACCACTCTCCCGTCCGCCAGCGTGAGGCGATGATCGGGAGGAGGGAGATCAGTCATAATCCGATCGGTGGCCGATCTCCGTGATCGGTCCGGAGGAATTCGCCCAGCGAATCTGTCGCCGTCGCCGAAGGCGAAGCGTGGAGCTAAGGGGAATCGAACCCCTGACCTCTTCCATGCCATGGAAGCGCTCTACCAACTGAGCTATAGCCCCGTGCCTCACGAGGTGTGCGGTCGACCACGATAGATCACGAGCGACCACGATCACGCAATCGGAACCGAGGCGGGTGTCGACCTACGATTCGATGCCGTGGAACCCGGGAGCACTGCTGACGAATCGGTAACCGACGACGGGTCGGAGGGGCGTCTTCCGCTCTACGACCCGCAGGCGGTCGAGGCCAAGTGGCAGCAGCGGTGGATCGACGAGGGGACCTACGAGGTCGACAACGACGACGAGCGCCCCCCGTACTACGTGTTGTGCATGTACCCGTACCCGTCGGGAGCCGCGCACATGGGGCACGTGCGCAACTACACCTTCGGCGATCTGATCGTCCGCTACCGCACGATGCAGGGATTCGGGGTCCTGTCGCCCATCGGGTTCGACAGCTTCGGTCTCCCGGCCGAGAACGCTGCCATCTCGACCGGTCGGCACCCGCGTGAGTTCACCGAGGAGAAGATGCTCGAGCTGCGGTCGTCGCTCCAGCGCATCGGCGCGGGCTACGACTGGCGCCGGCTGATCACGAGCCACTCGCCCAGCTACACCCAGTTCACCCAGTGGATCTTCCTCAAGTTCCTGGAGAACGGGCTCGCCTACAAGCAGAAGGCGGCCGTGAACTGGTGCCCCGGCTGCCAGACGGTGCTGGCCAACGAGCAGGTCTTGGCCGATGGCACCTGCGAACGGTCCGGCGACCTCGTCGAGGCCAAGGACCTGGAGCAGTGGTTCTTCAAGATCACCGACTACGCCCAGCAACTGCTCGACGATCTCGACCTGGTCGACTGGCCCGAGCGGGTCGTCACCATGCAGAAGAACTGGATCGGCCGATCCGAGGGCGCCGAGTTCTCGATGGCCGTGGTCGACGCCGACGGGAATGCCCACGAGACCGGCGCCGAGATCGCCGTGTACACGACCCGCCCGGACACGGCGTTCGGGATGACCTATGCCGTCCTCGCCCCGGAGCACCCGCTGGCGCTGACGGTGACGACCGGCGAGCAGCGGCCCGAGGTCGAGGACTTCATCGCCAAGGCCCGCAACACGTCGGAGATGGATCGTCTGAGCTCGGAGGGTGCGCTCGACAAGCGCGGCGTCTTCACCGGTTCGTACCTGCTCAACCCGTTCACGCAACAGCCCGTGCCGCTGTACCTCGCCGACTACGTGTTGGTGACCTACGGCACCGGGGCGATCATGGCCGTGCCCGGCCAGGACCAGCGTGACTGGGACTTCGCCAAGGCCTACGACCTCCCGATCGTCCGCACCGTGCAGCCGCCAGCCGACTTCGACGGTGAGGCGTTCACGGGTGACGGCCCCGCCATCAACAGCTCCGGCGAGTCCTTGGACCTCGACGGCATGGGCGTCGACGAGGCCAAGGCGCGCGCCATCGAGTGGCTCGAGACCTGGGGTCTGGGCGAAGCCAAGGTCAACTTCCGGCTGCGGGACTGGCTGCTGTCGCGGCAGCGCTTCTGGGGTTGCCCGATCCCGGTGGTGTACTGCCCCGACGACGGCACCGTCCCCGTGCCCGCCGACGACCTCCCCGTGTTGGCGCCCGACGACGTCGAGTTCCTGCCCACCGGCGAGTCGCCGTTGAAACACCACGAGGGCTTCCTCAACACGACCTGCCCGACGTGCGGGGGACCGGCGGTCCGCGAGACCGACACCATGGACACGTTCGTCGACTCGTCGTGGTACTTCCTGCGCTTCGCCGACCCGACGAACGAGGACCTGCCCTTCGACAAGGCCGCGGTCGAGCACTGGTTGCCCGTCGACCAGTACATCGGCGGTGTCGAGCACGCCATCCTCCACCTGATGTATGCCCGGTTCTTCACCAAGGCGCTGTCGGACCTCGAGGTCGCGCCGTCGACGCTCCGCGAGCCGTTCCAGCGGCTGTTCACCCAGGGCATGATCCGTCTCGACGGGGCGAAGATGTCCAAGTCGAAGGGCAACCTCGTCGCGCCCGAGGCCATCCTCGACCGCGAGGGTGCCGACGCACTGCGCCTGGGTCAGTTGTTCGTCGGTCCGCCGGCCGACGACGTCGACTGGGAGGGCGTGGGCATCGAGGGGACCTCGCGGTTCATCGGACGGCTGTGGCGCCTCGCGTACCCAGGCTCCGACGTCGTCCCCGACGCCACCGGAGACGATGCGGTCGAGGTCGACAAGGCCGCGCATCGCCTCATCGCCCGGGTGACCGACGAGATGGAACGGTGGAGCTACAACACCTCGGTCGCGGCGTTCATGGAGTTCACGAACCTGCTCTACAAGTCGGGCAAGACCGACTTCGCGGTGGACACACTCGTGAAGTTGCTGGCGCCGATGGCGCCCCATGTGACCGCCGAGCTGTGGGAACTCCGCAACGGGACCCACGTCCACGAGGAACCCTGGCCCGAACACGACCCGGCGATGCTCACGGTCGAGTCGGTCACCATGGTCGTCCAGGTCAAGGGCAAGGTCCGCGACCGCCTGGAGGTGTCACCCGACATCTCCGAGGACGAGGCCGCAGCACTGGCCCTGGCCAGCGAGAAGGTCCAGGCCCACCTCGACGGCGAACCACGCAAGGTCATCTCCCGACCGCCGAACCTGGTCAACATCGTCCCCTGACCTGAACTCGACGTCACCAGCGTCGGCCCCCGACGGCAGGAACGTCGAGTTCGAGGTGGTCAGCGGATCAGCGTCGCCAGCCAGTGCACGGCGACGTCGGCCTGGGCCTGCTGGAAGGCGCGCAGCGTGGGGAGCCCGTCCGGTGCCGGGTCCATCGCCGCCCGCGTGAAGAAGCCGGCGACGGCGGCCACGACCGCGGTCAGTGCGTCGTGGTCGACGGTCGCGAACAGGTCATGGCGTTCGACCACGGTGGCGGGAGCGGGACCACCACCGAGCCCGATCGACGGCAGGAGGAACACCAGGTCGACGAACGCCGCGCCCCGGCAGGCCCATGGCCAGTCGACGATCCAGAGGTGGCCAGCATCGTCGACGAGCAGGTTGTCGGCGCGGAGGTCGGCGTGGAGCAGCGTCGATCCGGTCGCGGCATCCTCCCACCCGTCCTCTGCTCGGGCCAGGGTCTCGAGGTGCTCCTGTGCCCAGAGGGATAGGCGGCCCGTGTCGCCGTCGCCGCCAGCGAGGCGACGCCACCCGGAGAACACCGGTCGATGCCGGTCGGTGACGTCCTGGAGCGACGTGACGGCGGTCGGGGTCATGTCCCGCGCGAACCGTCCGAGGGCGGGGATGACGATGTCGAGGTCGTCGATGGTCCACGGCTCGTGGGGTTGTCTGCCCTCGATGTCGTCGAACACGAGGGCGACCCAGCGTCCGTCGTCGTGGACGCCGATCAGCCGTGGTGCGGGAACCGACGAGGGGAGGACGCTGGCGATCTCGGCCTCACGGCGGTGGATGCGGCACGCCTGCGGGTTCTGCGCGGGAGACACGGCCTTGACGAAGACCCGGCGCCCGTCGGCCAGTCGACAACGGGCCGCCAGGCCGGGTGAGAAGCCGCCTGCCTGGTTGGTCGCCTCGACGACCGGACTGCCGCACAGATCGCCGACAGCGGTCTGGACCTCGGGTGGGATCTCGGACCATTCGATCCGCGTTCCTCCGCTCGCACGCATGGGGTGATCGTGACGTGTGATCGTGACGTGTGGTCGTGACGTGTGGTCGTGACGTGGTCGTCGCGGCCGTGGGGTCAGCGTTCGACGTGGGCTGCCAGGCCGGCCAGCCCGGCGTCGATCTGCTTGGCGGCGCCGCGGCGCAGGAGCGGTGCGACCAGCCTCGCCGCCCGGGGATCGATGGCCTGGGTGTAGCTCACCGTCGTCGCGTCGCCGTCGGGGGTCAGCCGGATGTCCTCGACCATCGAACGGATCGCCGGCACGGTCATGTGCGTCAGGCAGAACGCGAACCGGCTGCCTTCGTCCCAGGCGAGGAACTCCTCCTCGACCGCCAGGGACCGGATGTGCACCCGCCGGTGACCACCGACGCCGGTCGGGGGCTCGAGCGGCTCGACCTTCGTGATCGGCCCGAACCAGTCCGACCAGCCGGCATGGTCGGCGATCGCGGCCCACACCACGTCCTGGGGTGCTTCGATACGGCGGCTCCCGGTGACGTTCACCGGGGCCCGGGCGATCCAGTCGAGGGTTCGGGGCGTGATCTGCTTCATGCGCGCAGCCTCCCACGTCGCCCGGACAATTGCGACACCTGCGTAACGCGTTCGACACCGATCGGGTCCCATCCACCGTGCAGACCCTCCAAGAACGCATCGCCGCCGGTGCCGCCCTCGGACACGAGGTCACCTTCGTGTCCGGCGACGTCCACGTGACCGTTCCCTGGCAGCAGGTCCACGACGACGCGAAGACCATGGCGGCCGGACTCCAGGAGCTCGGCATCACGCCCGGAGCACACGTGGCGATCCTCGGGCCGACGTCGAGAGCACTGGTCACCGCGATCCAGTCGGTGTGGCTCGCCGGCGCGACCGTCGTCGTCCTCCCGCTCCCGATGCGCATGGGCTCGCTCGACGAGTTCGTCGCCCAGACCCGCCAGCGCATCCACCACGGCGACATCGCCCTGGTGCTCGCCGATGCCGAGCTCGCGCCGTTCGTCACCCCCGAGCCCGGCGATCCCGAACTGGTGGTGTTCGACGACGTCCCCACGGGATCGGTGTTCGTCGAGCCGATGGCCGATCCCGAGACGTCGGCCATCCTCCAGTTCACGAGCGGCTCGACCTCGGACCCGAAGGGTGTCGTCCTGCCCCACCGCGCGGTGTGCGCCAACCTCGACGCCATCACCGTCGCTGCCGACCTCGTGGCCGGCAGCGACGTGCTCGTGTCGTGGCTGCCGCTGTATCACGACATGGGTCTCGTCGGGCTGCTCACGCTCTCGATGACGACCGGGAGCCGCTTCGTCCTCGGTGCTCCGCAGGACTTCCTGGCCTCACCGGCTCGATGGATGCAGTGGATGTCCCGCTACGGGGGTACCGCGACGGCCGGCCCCAACTTCTCGTACGTCCTCGCGACCCGTGCGCTCCGGCGTGCGGCGAAGGACGGCGAGGACCTCGACCTCTCCAGCCTGCGTGTCGTGCTGAACGGCGCCGAGCCCATCGATCCCGCCACGGTCGCCGACTTCGTCGACGGCGCCGCCCACTTCGGGATGGCCCCGGGCGCGGTGTTCCCGGCCTTCGGCATGGCCGAGGTCGCGATCGCGGGGACGTTCCCGCCGCCAGGACGCGGCATCGTCGTCGACACCGTCGACCGTCGGGTGCTCGAGACCGAGCGCTATGCAGCGGCGGTCGACCCCGGTACCGAAGGCTCGCGGGGATTCGCCCGCCTCGGCCGCGCGGTTCCCGGCCTGGAGATCCGGATCGTCGATCCAGCGACGGGACGCCTGCGCCTCGAGCGCGAGGTCGGCGAACTCGAGATCCGCGGGACGTCGGTGTGCTCGGGCTACTACGGACGGGAAGAGCTCAACGCCGACCTCTTCCACGACGGTTGGCTCCGCACCGGAGACCTCGGCTACCTGGTGGACGAGGAGCTCGTGCTCTGCGGCCGCATCAAGGACGTGATCATCGTCGGTGGTCGCAACGTGTTCCCCGAGGACATCGAGCGGGCCTGCAACCTCGTCGAGGGGGTCCGAGCCGGCAACGTCATCGCCTTCGGCGTCGAGACCGCCAAGGGCAAGGAGGGGCTGGTCGTCGTGGCCGAGTCGAAGGCCGCCGACCTGGAGCCGGTTCGGCGCTCGGTGACCGAGCGGGTCCGCGAAGCCGTCGGTGTGCCCGCCAAGGAGGTCGTCCTGGTTGCGCCCGGCACCCTCCCCAAGACCAGCAGCGGCAAGCTCCAGCGCACCTTGTGCCGGGACCAGTACCTCGGTCGGGCCCTGCAGTTCGTCTGAGGCGGCTGTCACCGCCCGCTCGCCCGGCCCTAGCCTGACGCCGATGAGTCCGCGTCGTGTCGCCTTCTGGATGCTGGCCACTGCCGGTGTCGCGGTCGGTCACATCGCGGGCTACGCGTTGGCGCACCCCGACGGAGCGGCCCGCGAGGCCGCGCTCGGCGGTCACACCTACCTTCCCGCCGCGGCGGCCACGGTCATTCCCGTGGGCGTGCTCGCGGCCCTGTGGTGGGCGGTCCGTACCGCCCGCTCGCTCGGACTCGCCGGCTGCATCGACTGGCGTCGCCTCGCGTCCGCACAACTCGCCGTGTTCGCCGTCCAGGAGGTCGGCGAGCGACTCGTGGGGGGCGAAGGCCTCGACGCCGTCGTCACCGAACGAGGGGTCTGGCTCGGTCTGGTCGCCCAGGTCGCGGTGGCGTTCCTCACGACCCGCGGGATCGACCTGGTGCGTCGGGCCGTCCGTCTGGTCACCGGAAGTCGTCCGGTCACCACACAGCTGCCGCGGCTCCTCCTGCCCACCCGGTCGACCAGTTCGCCTGCGCTGGTGCCGGCGACCGTCGCGGTCGGTCTCCGGGCTCCTCCATCGTTCGGTTCAGCCCGCTGAACCCGTCGACCCGTCCGGGTCGACGTCCCGAACGACAAGGAGAAACGACCCATGGAACGATCCCCGTTCCGGCGCGCGAGCGCCACCCTGGTCGCGGCAGCGCTGCTCTTCGCGGCCTGCGGCGACGACGACACCACCGACGACGCCTCGAGCCAGACCACGATGGCGATGGACGACAGTGGCCATTCGCACGACGAGGGCGTGGAGGTCGGCGACGTGGAGCCCGTCCCCACGCTGGCCGTCACTGCGGAACCGGACTCGATCAAGGGCGTCAACGTCCACCTCGAGACCACCGGCTTCACCTTCGCACCCGAGCACGCCTCGACCGGCCACGTCGAGGGCGAGGGCCACGCCCATCTCTACGTGGACGGCGAGAAGATCGGCCGCGTCTACGAGAACTGGTACCACCTCGGCGACATCGACCCCGGCGAGCACGAGATCACCGTCGAGCTGAACGCCAACTCGCATGCGCCGCTGTTGGTCGACGGCGAGCCGATCGCCCAGACGGTGACGGTCGACGTCCCCGAACCCGAGGACGGGCACAGTCACGGCGCCGGGGGCTTCGAGGCCACCGACCCGGTGCCCTCGGTCACCGTCACGGCGACGCCGGACCCGATGGCGGGCCACAACCTCCAGGTCGTCGCCACCGACTTCACCTTCGCCCCCGAGACCGTGGGCGAGATGACGACCGAGTCGGGGCAGGGGCATGCGCACCTGTACGTCGACGGCCAGAAGGTCACCCGCCTCTACGGCGAGTGGTACCACCTGGCGCAGGAGCTCGACCCGGGTGAGCACGAGGTCCGCGTGGTGCTGAGCGCCAACGACCACCGCGACTACACGTCCGACGGCGAGGCGATCGAGGCCGTCACCACGATCACGGTCGAGGGCGACGCTGCCGATCCGGACGAAGACGCCGATGCGTCGGTGGTCGAGGTCGAGGTCGCGGACGGGGCCGTCACCGGTGGTGGTCGGACGAAGGTCGCGCTCGGCACGTCGGTCACGATCCGCGTCACCAGCGACGTCACCGACCACATTCACCTGCACGGCTACGACGTGCTGGTCGACGTCGCGGCCGGAGACACGGTCGACCTGTCGTTCGACGCCACGATCCCCGGTGTCTTCGAGGTCGAACTCGAAGAGTCCGGGCTGCAGCTCCTGGAGCTGGAGATCTCGTGACGCTCGTCCGCCGTGCGACGACGGTCGGGGTGCTCGCCACCGCG
>JBFIHN010000020.1:0-16556 GCA_041601775.1 Acidimicrobiales bacterium | reverse complement strand
GGTCCGGCGAAGTCGGCGTCGCCGAGGACGACCAGGACCGGGCACGCCACCGCCGCGAGTTGCTCGACCGTGACGCCACCACCACCGTTGGCCATACAGGCCGCGAGGGCCGCTCGGTCGTTCCCGGGGAGATCGGCGAGTCCGGCGAAGTACCGGAGTGCGGGGTCGCCGCGGTCGTCGCCGGTACGGACCGCATCGACCACGGCGGTGTGATCGGAGGAACGGAACAGGTTCGCTCCGACCCCTGCGACGACCAGCGAGTGGAACCGCTCGGGTCGAGCGGACGCCACCTGCAGCAGCGTCTTCGCGCCCAGCGAGAACCCGATGGCGTCGATGGGTTCGTCGGGCATCGCGTCCAGCACCCGGGCACCGAGGTCGTCGTAGGCCTCGGGCTCCGTCGGCTTCGGTGCCGCGCCGTGGCCGAGCAGGTCGACGCCCAGCACTTCCCGGCCCTCGTCGCCGAGCAGGTCGACCCAGCCGTTGGACCGCCAGGTGAGGTCGAACGATGTTCCGAAGCCGTGGACGAGGAGAACCGGGGGCGCCATGGACGCATTCTGGCCGATCGGCATCACCGGAAGTCGCTACGACGAAGCCACGTGTGCTGGATCGCGATGTCGCAAGCCAGCAGGGCGACGGCGGCCATCGCCGCAGGGTGCATGGCGCCGGTCTCGAGCGGCCACGCGAGGTCGAACGGGACCTCGTTGCGGAACTGGAAGGCGACCACGTACACGCCGGACACGGCGAGGATCGCCGCCGGGACGACCGTGAACAGCGGGCGCCAACGCTCCCGTCGGGTCGCGAAGCCGGCGAGCAGTCCGACCACGATGCCGATGGGGAGGCCGACGGCGAGCACGGTCGCGACTCCGGTGGCGAGCCCGACGACGCGCGCGTTCCGTCGTGTCGGTAGCGCCCCCTCCCAGCTCAACGCGCGGATCCGGCGGAGTGGCTCCTGGAGGGCGATCGGCGCGGGGCGCAGGGGCACGGACGGCGACAGCGCCAGGCCGATCGCGATGACCACACCGATCACCGACAGCAGCAGGCCGATCTCGACCTGGTTCTGTGGGGAGAAGCGCATGGTCAGGTCGAACTCGGTCGCCGAAGGCGTCACGAGGAACCCGCTCGATGCGCCGTCGACGAGCGCAGCGGACTCGTGGTCGACGGCGTCGTCGACGATCTCCCAACCGGGTTCGAAGCTCTGGCCGAGGACCAACCAGAAGGGCTCGCCGGGGGTCGCGTCCCGGATCGCGACCCGGACCTCGGCCCCCGCATCGCTGACGACCTCGACGTCCGGGGCAGAAGAGCCGTCGTCGGCCATCGCGAGGTCGGCTGGGCTGGCGCAGGCGGTTCCGCCGGCGGCCGAGCACCAGACCAGTTGGTCGATGTCGAATCCTGTGAGGGACCCGGGCGCGGTGTCCATGTGGTGTTCCCCGCCGGTCACGGTGAGGGGCGCGTTCTCGCACGACTCGAGGGTGAGCGCGCCGCCGGCCAGCGCCGAGTCGGTGGCGCCGGTGACGCGGACGCCGACGCCGACACCGTCGACGAGGACCAGGTCGCGCCGGCACCCGGAGTCGATGCGCGGCCCGGCGAGCACCGAGGTCGAGGATCCGGTCGACAGGTGCACGGTCCCGGTGAGCAGGTACTCGCGCTGGGTCGGCAGGTCGACGATGCGAGCGATCGTCGTCTCCTCGTCCGGGCGTGCCGGGTCGGAGCCGCCCTGGCGCTCTCGCGTCTGGACCAGAGCGAGGGGGTAGCGCAGTGTGCGGTACCCACCGGCGTCGAGGAGGTCGGTCGGCATGCGGACGTACTCGTGCGCGGCGAGGCCGAGGTCGATCTCGGCGAAGCCGACACCGTCGTCGGATGCGGCCGCCGTCGTCGCGCCCGGCGTCGTGGCGACGATCTCGATGGCGATCTGCTCGAAGTCGGGGCCGTCGACGCGCACCACCTGGCCGGGGGCGACCATCGACGAGTCGTCGAGTTCGATGCGCTCGGGTGCACCACCGTCGAAGCGCAGGGTCACTGCGGTGATACGTCGCTCGGCGTCGGTCATCGGCGCCTGCAGGATGCGCAGTTGCTCGCCGTCGAACCCCTCGGGCACGGTCAGCTCGAGTCGCTCACCGATGGCGTCGCCGGAGACCCGCCATGCCGAGGTCGGGTCGCCGTCGATCGCTCGGAAGGGGCGGAACTCCGGTTGGTAGCGCTCGTTGCTCCCGTAGCTGGTCGCCCGGGCCTCGATGCCCTCGTGCACCGCGACCGACTGTGTGCCCGTGCCGGTCGCGAAGACCGCCAGTCGCCGGTCGCCGAGGTCGGTGCGAAGCAGCCCGCCCCCGTCCTGCTCGGTGTAGCCGTCGCCGTCGCGCACGCCGGTCCAGCGTTGCCCGCGAGCCCTGTTGGTGTCGGTGACGATGAGTGCGCGCTCGTCGACGAGGGCATCGCGGGCGAAGTCCGCTTCGCCGGTGAGGTCGGCGCTGTAGCGCACGAGCGCGCGGCCGTCGACCAGCCCGGCGGAGGCGGCGTCGACGAGACCGGCGCCGTTGCCGCTGAGGATGACCGTCCGGTTCGCTTGCTGGGTGCCGACGATCGGCATCGAGTCGACGACGGGGAAGACGGCCACTGGTGGGGGCGACGCTCGGTCGGGACCCACACCGGTCGCTCCGAACGTGGCGGGATCGCCGAGGTCGTCCGCACGGGCGACGAGGTCCCACAGGGCGCGGGGTTCGACGAGGTCGTAGCGGTCGGTTCGGAGGTCGTTGCGGGTGACGATGACGCCCGCTCGGAGCAGGCGGGCCACGACGGCGAGTGCCCCCGGCTCGAGCATCTGGTCCTGCAGCCGCTGGTCGAACGCGGCCAGGAGGTCGGCCGACGCGGCCGAGCCCTGGGGTGCTCGCTCGCGTGCGACGTAGGGGCGATCCGTGAGCTCCGGCGTGACCGGCCCCACGCTGTCCCCCCAGCGATAGGAGGCGGTGTCGCTGCCGGGGATCTCCAGGATCCGCGTCCCGTCGTCCTCGCTCGTGAGGTGGGCGGCGGCCTCGACCCAGTGATCGGGGAGCGCTTCGGGTCGAGCGTGGCCGCCGGTGCCGAAGTCGCCGGTCCACAGCGGCGGCAGTGCGGTGACGGTGACGACGGCGACGAGCAGGGCGCCATGGACGCCTCGCCGGGGGACCTGCTCGATCCCCGCAGCGACCAGGCTTCCGATCCCGAACGCCACCGCGAGGGCGATCACCGGAACGGCCAGGCTCAGACTGCGCAGCGACAGGCCGGCGTCGGTCGGAGCGATGGCCTTCACCAGCGACCCGAGGGGCGAGGGTTGTCCCCAGGGGTGGGCGCCGACGGCGACGAGGGTTGCGCCCGCGAGGATCGTGACCAGGAAGGATCGATGCCGCCACCGTGTGACACCGAGACCGAGGAGGCCCACGGCGACGATCGCGAACGTGAGGCCCAAGAGCGCCAGGTTCTGGGTGTACGCCCGAGCGGAGTCGACCAACGCTCCTGCACCGTCGGCGGCATAGAAGCGCCAGTCACCGAAGCCGCGCAGGACCTCGGTGGCGGACGACGCGTCGGCGGCCTCGGCGGGCGATGTGCCGAAGAGTCGGCCGTCGATGCCGCTCGTGGCCCGCACGAAGGCCCCGCCGATCCACCAGAGGCTCGCGCCGACGCTCAGCACGAGGATCTTGGCGGCCGTGGTGAGCGCGTGCGCGGGGCTGACGTCGTCGCTGGTGAGCGAGGCATGGATGAGCCAGGCGACCGGCACGGTGCCCATCAGCGCCAGCGACGTGGGGTCGACCGATCCGATCGTGGCGGCGACGAGCGCGAACGCTGCCGGGTGACGCCATCCGCGTGTGCGCAGTGAGCGGATGGTCAGCGCCAGCAGCCACGGGAGCGCGGCGAAGCCGAATGCCTGTCCGATCGCCGTCAGGGCGGGGAGGACGCAGAACGGTGACAGTGCGTAGGCGAACGCGGCAGCCAGTGCCGCGGTGGGACGCCAGCGCCACGTGCGGGCCAGGAAGAGGACGCCGGTACCGGCCGCGACGATGACGCCGACGAGGAGCAGTCGCTGCGCGAACCAGTCCGGTGCGCCGATCCGATCGAAGATCCAGAACCAGGGGCCGAGCGGCCACAGGTCGGAGCTCGCCGCCGGGTCGACGGTGCCCATGCCGACCTGTGGATCCCAGATCGACAGCGAGCGCCGCACCGCACCGTCGGGGTCGAGCAGGAGGCGAGCGTCGGTGTTGGCGATGACCACACCGCGGCCGCTGGCGAGGAGCGGGAACGCGACGACGAGACCGAGTGTGACGGCCGCCCACCACCACGGTCGACGGATGTGCGCTTTGGGAGCCGGGGTCACGACGAGAGGACCGGTACCGGGCTACGCACGATGGCGGACCCTAACTTCGGTAGCGTGAGCGGTCCATGAAGAAGATCGGGATCCTCGTTGTCGCCTACAACGCAGCGACGACCCTCGCCAGCGTGCTCGACCGGATCCCCAAGGACATGGTCGTCCGGATCCACGAAGTGCTCGTCGGCGACGACCACAGCCAGGACAGTACGTATCTCGTGGGGCTCGGATACCGCGAGTCTGCTCGCGATCTACCGCTGACCGTGGTACGCCACGACGCCAACCTCGGGTACGGCGGCAACCAGAAGTGGGGGTACCAGTACGCCATCGACCACGGATGGGACATCGTCGTGCTCCTGCACGGCGACGGCCAGTACGCGCCGGAGATCCTGGCCGACATGGTCGCGCCGATCGAGCAGGGGCGGGCAGAGGCCGTGTTCGGGTCCCGCATCCTGGAGCCGGGGGCGGCTCGACGCGGCGGCATGCCCGCCTACAAGTACCTCGGCAATCGGATCCTCACCTCGATGCAGAACACGATCGTCGGTGCCGAACTGAGTGAATGGCACTCGGGCTACCGGGCCTACTCGGTCGAGGCACTGGCATCGCTCCCGCTCGAACAGAACGCCGACGGCTTCAACTTCGACAGCCAGATCATCGTGCAGTTGGTCGAGGCCGGGCATCGGATCGCCGAGATCCCCATCCCGACCTACTACGGCGACGAGATCTGTTACGTCGACGGGATGGGCTACGCGAAGGACGTCACGAGAGACGTCCTGCGGTATCGCGCCCACAAGATGGGCTTCGGGACCGGGGAGCTCGCCTTCGCCTCCGATGCCTACGAACTGAAGGAGAGCGACGGGAGTTCGCACGGTCGGATCGAACGGTGGTTGGCCTCGCGCGCCCCCAGCCGGATCCTCGATCTCGGCTGCTCCGACGGCAGTGTGGGTGGCCGACTGGTCGAGGCCGGACACGAGGTCGTCGGCGTCGACCTGGTCGAACACAAGGAGGTGCGGTCCCGGCTCACGGACTTCTTCGTCGGTGACCTCGAGCACGGTCTGCCCGACGGCGTCGAAGGCGACTTCGACGTGGTGCTCGCTGCCGACGTGCTCGAGCACGTGCGCTCGCCGACGGCTGTCCTCGACGAGATCCGGGGCCGCCTCCGGCCCGGAGGCTCGCTCATCACGAGCATCCCGAACTTCGGCCACTGGTACCCGCGTCTGCGGGTCGCGCTCGGCCGTTTCGACTACGACAAGCGGGGGATCCTCGACGAGGGCCACGTGCGCTTCTTCACCCGTCGGAGCTTCGAGCGCATGGTGGCGTCGTCGAAGTGGGACGTCCGACGGTTCGAGGCGACCGGTCTCCCCCTCGAGGTGATGGACCGGGGCGGGAGCGGGGACAGCGGCGGTGTGCGTGAGCTGCTCGGCCGGGTCGACCGGGCCGCAGTGGCGCTGCGACCGCCGCTGTTCGCCTATCAGTTCCTCTACGAACTCGAACCGACGCGGTCGGACTGAAGACCACCCGTCGTGCGTGGGGGTGACATGCTCGCGCTCGCAGTGGCCTACGGAGCGGTGGGATCCGGCGCCTGGAGGACGGCCGCGTGGACCGGCACCGCCGGCGCGCTCCGCCTGCTGGCCGCCGCCGTCATCGGCGCGTCGTTCATCGTCGTCGAGAGCCTGGTGCTCGGGGTGGCCGAGCTGGGGACGTCTCGTGTCCCGCTGATTCTGGGGGCGGTGACGTTCGCGGTGGTCGCTCGGTTGGCGGTCCCTGCGGGCGGCGCCACCGGCGTCGCGGAGGTCGTCGACTGGATGCGGCTGCGGCGCGCGGATGCGGTGGCGGCGTGCGCAGCGTCCGGTGCCGCGGTGGGGACGTTGGTCTGGGTGTGGTGGCGGCCCTTCGTGGGGAACGACGGCATGTTCCAGAACCTGGTCCAGATCAACGGGTGGATGCACAGCGGTCGACCGGGGAGCCGCCGGCGAGTCCTGGCACTGGCCCCGGTCGAGGCCTTCCCCATGACGAACGACGTCATCCTGGGCTGGCACGTCGCCCTGACGCGATCGTTCGCGGGCGCATCGCTGTGGGCGGTCGGAGGTGCCCTCGTGTTCGCGCTCGCGGCGTCCACCGTGCTGCGTGACCGCGGTGTGCCCGCGCTCACGCGCTGGTCGGCAGTTGCCGCGGTGGCCCTCGTTCCCCACTTCGTGGCCCAGACGAACTCGCCCAAGAGCGACGTGGCGGCGCTCGCCTGGGTGGCGGTGTGCGCTGCGCTGGCGCACGCCTCGAAGCGCCATCCGCGGCTGGTGGTGCTGGCGATCGCCGCCGGCGGTCTCTCGATCGGGTCGAAGTCCACGACGCTCCCGCTGGTCGGCCTCGTGCTCGTGGTCCTCGTGTGGGAGTTCCGTGCCCGTACCGCGTATCTGGCCATCGGGATCGCCGCGTCGACGGCGGTCGGGGGGCTCTGGTACGTGCGGAACCTCGTCGACCACGGGTCACCGCTGTGGCCGTTCACGGCGACGCCGTGGGGCGACCCGGTGGCGCCGATCTATGCGGTGGCGCACTCACGGTTCGTGTCGGATCCGGTCGCCACCGTGCGCACCCAGTTCGGCGACTGGATCACCGTCGCTGCCGGAGGGCTGTTGTTGGTGACCGTGGCCCTGGTGGTTGCGGGTGCCCTGGGGAGCCGTGTCGTCCGCGGGGTGGTCCTCGTGGCGGTGGGGTCCCTGGTCGTGTGGGGGCTCTCTCCGGTCACGGGACTCGACAACGAGGTCCTGGCGGGCGACGTGCTGACATCGACCACCCGCTATCTGCTCCCGACCATGGCGCTGGGGGCGGCTGCGTTGGCCCTGGTGTCGGTGGACCGCCCGGATCGCGTGCCACTGGTCAACGGGCTGTTCGCCGTCGTCATCGCCCTCGACGTCGCGGCGCTCGTGGCCGAGGACAGCGACGCGGTCCCCCCGATGCTGATGATCGGGCTGACTGCTGTCGTCGCTGCCGTCACGGGTTGGCTGGTGGCGCGTCGCTCGGTCCCCGCTGGACGCTGGCTGGCAGCGGTTCCGGTCCTCGTGGTCGTGGCGCTCGGAACCGGCGTCGGTCTTGCCGCTGATGGGTGGACGGCGCGGCACCGCGAGTCGCTCGCGTTCGGGTCGGCGGCTGTCGAGGCGATGCTCGACGATCCCGGGTTCCGGTCGGGAACGGCCACGGTCGCGGCCACCAACGTCATCTGGTCGGACCTGGCCGGCGACGAGGTGCGCCATGACGTGATCCTCCTCCCGCCCGACCTCGACTGCCCGGCGTACGACGAACTCCACCGGACGTCGTGGTTGGTGCTCGGGGAGGGGTCGTTCGTCGGTGTTCCCGACCTGCCGCTGCGTCGGGGATGTCTCCCCGACGTCGAGGCGTTCGCCTCGGGCCCCGGAATCGTGATCCTGGCTCCCGCCTCGGGCTGACGCGCGATCAGGTCTCGGACGACGCCCTGTCGGATTCGCCGAGCAGTTCTCGGCACAGGCCGGTGCGTTCCGGGAGCGGGTCGAGGCGTCCGGGGAAGGCGTCCTCGACGTCTTCGCGACCGAGGACGTCGCGACCGATGACCGGCGTGCCGTCCTCGACGAGGTAGAACGCCTCGAGGTAGAGGCGGTCGTCGAGCCACAACTGCAGGTTCCGGTTCTGGGGATCGACCACCAGGTCGAGCGTCCACGTCCGGTCCGCGGGGACGTACCGCTCGATCCCTGCCTGGTCGCTCGACGGTCCTTCGTAGACGAAGGCGACGCCGTCGCCACCGACCGACTCGGCGTAGAGGATGCCGTCCTCGGTGGCGGAGTCGATGGAGAAGATCGGCACTCGGGTCCCGATCGGCTGGGTCGGGAACTCGATCGTCCGGAGGAAGCGACCCCCGGCCTCGGTGCGTTCGACCGGGTTCCACGGGGTGATCTTCACCGCGTTGGTCGGCATGCCGTCCGAGAGGTAGAGGCCGTCGCAGTCGCCGACAACGAACAACGATCCGCGCGGCGCCGAGTCGGGCAGCCGGTCGCCGGCGGCGATCGGGATGTCCGGGTCGAGCCCGACCGACTGGGCGACGTCGTAGGTCGTGTCGAGGTAGCCGGCGATGACGTCGTCCTTGGCGTTGGGGCTGTAGAGGCGTTGGTACGACAGCGCGAGCGAGACGTTCACCCAGGCAGCCACGACCACGGCCGCGGTCACGCCCACACCGACCAGGACAGCGCCGGAGGGCCGCCGGTCCTCGGTCCTGCGCAGCACCAGCTGGAGGCCAGCGAGTCCGCCGATCGCCAGCAGGGGGACGGTGTCGGCCAGGTAACGGTTGGCGATGTAGCCGAAGGGGATGATGGTGAGCCCGCCGACGAGCCCGCCCAGCAGCGGTACCCGGAGCAGGGCCACACCGGTCCCGGACTCCTCGCTCCGGCGACGGAACATCACAACAGCAGCGAGCACGGTGAGGGCGGTGAGGGCGGTCATCGAGACCGGAATGCTCGTCGACCGGTCGATGAGGTCGAACCGGACCCCGCCGATCGGAGCTCGGGGATCGGGGAAGTCGACGAACGGGAAGCGACGGGTGAGGTCGAGGGCGTCGGGCCGCAGGTACTGGAGCGCTGTCGTGGGGGAGAAGTGCAGTCCGAACAGGGTGCCGTTGTTCTCGGCGAGCATGGCCTGCCGATCGGGGTCGACGAGGGTGAAGCCCTGGGTGCTGAAGGGGATCGAGAAGAACGTCCGGAACTTGATCCAGTTGACCACCGCATACGCGGCGAGGGGCGTCACCGTCGCCGCGACGAGACCGACCACGGGCCGGATGCCATCGGACCGTGGCGCCGTTGCCGTCCAGCGGAGGCGGCCGAGCGTCCGAGCCACGAGCGAGGTCCGTCCGTCGATGAGCCGGAGGACCAGGTTGCCGCCACCGAAAGCGGCGAGCGCCGCGAGCGGACCGAGGCCGACCGAACTCCGGGACCACAGGGCCAGTGTTGCGGCGACGGTGGCGAGTGCGATGGTGCGCCGACGCGGATCCCGGGCGAGGGAGACGATCAGGTCGAAGGCGACCAGGGCCCAGGCGACGCCCCAGATCACGGCTTCGTGGTACACCCACGCGCGGCTCGACACGTACACCAGGGCGGATCCGCCGGTGACGGCGAACGTCGTGACACCGGCGAGCCACAGTTCTGTCCGATGCACCGGTCGACCGGGCCGTACCAGGTCGCGGATGCGCCAGTGGAGGCTGACGACTGCGGCCACGGCGACGGCGAAGGCGAGGAGCATCGACGTCTGGGTCATCCGACCCTCGAAGCGGTCGGTGACCGCCACGACAGGCATCCGGAGCAACGCCGGCCACGGCCCTTGGTACATGTAGACGTTGCCGCGGGCCTCGAAGCTCTCGATGCCGAGGGTCGGACCGGGCACGTCCCAGTGGCCGTCCACGAGCGATGCGGCCTGGGCGTCGTAGAAGTCACCGACGCGCTGCCACGCCGTGAGGTCGAACGTTCCCAGCGTCAGGAGCCAGGCGAAGAGCAGCGCGGCCAGCGCACCTCCGACGGAGCTGGCGGCGACGAAGCGTCGGCGGTCGTTCACGATGTGGGCTCCGGGGTGCGGTCAGCGACCAGGACGCTGGCGGTGAGCAGGACGATGGCAGCGAGGGCGAGGCGGTTCGGGCCGACGAGGCCGGCTGCCCACTCGAAGTCGGGCCGGCGGGGACGCAGGACCTGCTCGATGATGACCCATCCGGCGGCGATGGCCCATGCGGCCGCTGTGGCACCGGCCACCAACTGGCGACCGCGTCGCCCTCGCAGGGCGATCAACGCCGCCGACCCACCGAGCAGGAAGCCCGCAGCACCGAGGGTCAACGTGCCAGCGACGGCGGTGCAGCCGAGGATCACGGCCGCGGTCGCGGGTGGGCGCTGCCGTGCACCGGCGAGGCCGAACCCGGGGCGGTCCGCAGCGACACGGTCGCCACCTGCGCGGCGACCGGTGGCCTGGAGGGCGAGGGCGACGAGGAGGAAGGCAGCGGTCACGAGGATTGCCCGGTCCACCGCACGCTGCGGCGTCCATTCGACCTCGACCGTCCGGATCGCACGCGACGCCGGTACCCGCCAGCCGTTGAAGCCGCCGTCCACCAGGGTCGGGGCACCCTGATCGACACCGTCGACCCGCAGGGTCCAGCCAGCCTCGTGGCTCTGGGCGAGCACCACGTAGGTGTCACCCCCGGGGTCGAGCGCCGCCTCGTAGCGGGTGGAGGAGGTCATCTCGACATCGGTGAGTGCGGACGGGCCTTCGTCGGCCGATCGGTCGGCCGATCCGTCCGCCGATTCGTCCTCGACGGTACGGAGCACGATCCGGTCGAGGTCGAATGCCGTGGCGGAACCCGGCGCCGCCTGCAGGTCGTGGTCCCCGGTGACGAGCTGGACGGCATCGCAGGCCTCGAACGCCAACGGACGACCGGCGAGAGCATCGGCGGTCGTCCCTCGGACCCGGATCGCGACAGCGAGTCCGTCGACGCTGAGGAGGTCGCTGCGGCATCCCGTGTCGATGGTCGCGGCCACCGACACGGCGTCGACGCCGGGGACGACGAACTCGGCGACACCGATGGGCGTCGCGATCGGTGCTCTGGTGTAGTAGTCGGTCGTCAGCCGGTGTTCGGCGGCGGTGATGCTGAGTCGGATGTCCGTGCCGGTCATCGGCGTCACCGGCACCGTGATCGCGCGTGTCCCGGTGGATGCGTCGCCCGTGCCGGGTGGGACGGCCACGAGCTGGCTGCGGCCGTCGACGGTCAACTCGAACTCGGTGGGGACCGAGTGGTCGCCGTCGTCGATGATGGTCACGTCGAGCGTGTCGATGGTGACGGATCGCCCCGCGTCCACGGAGAGCCAGGACCCCTCGAGATCCAAGAACGCGGGACGCCATGCCGTCGTCGGGTCGCCGTCGAAGGCGGCCGCCCCGCGGCTGTCGAGATCTCCCGGGAGCACCGTCGAGGCGTCGATGGCCGGTCCGCTGGTGCCGATCGCCGTGTCCAGCGTCGCCGACGCTGCGGCATCGGCGAGCCGCACCGAGCCCTCGACGGTGAACTCGCGGGTGGTGCCCACGCGGAACCGACGGCGCAGGGCGTCCTCCTCGTCGCCGCGCACGGGCTCGAAGGGGTCGGAACGCAGGCGGGTCATCACGTAGCTGACGGGGGCCATGGGCATCGACGTCCCCACGTCGTCGACCAGCCCGGTCGGCAGTTGGACCACCTCGACCACCTGCAGTCCGCCGATCGAGATCTCCGCCAACCCGACCGGTGCGCCAGACGTGGGATCGCCGGACGTGGCGACGATCTCGATGGTGAGCGTGGCGATGCCGGTGGCAGGGACGTCGAGCGGTTGACCGTCGTCGGTGAGGGACCGGTCGTCGAGGACGATCCGCTGCGGTGCCCCGTCGTCGACGGTGACGTCGACCTCGGTGATGTGGTTCGGACCGCGGAACTGGGTGAGGACGACCGGCCCGTCCGTCGGGAGATCGGGCCGGATGGTGATCGACTCGCCGCGGGGGTCGCTGAAGGGTCCCACGACCCAGGCGGTGTCGGCTCGGCCGTCGACCGCGAGGGCGGGGCGGACGTCGGGGTCGAGCGTGAACGGCCCGCCGTAGGTGCTGGCATCGACCCGTGCGCCCTGTTGGATGACCGTCGTCTGGGCCGAGGGCTCGATGTCGTCGAACACCGTGAGATCGCCGTCGCCGAGGGTGCTCGCCGGTCGCTGCTCGTCCGCCCGCTCGGTGTAGCCGGTGCTCCAGCGGACGGAGCGCCAGCGTCGCTCGCGCTTGCGGGCGGAGTCGGTGTAGACGAGGGAGGGGCTGTCGTCGAGGGTGGTCCGGCGAAGGTCGTCGTCCTCGAGCAGCGACTGGCCGTACAGCACGACCCGTTGACCGGCGAGCAGCCCGGCGGCGGCGGCATCGACGACGCCTTCACCGTCGCCGTCGATCACCACTGGATGGTCGGTCGCGGCCGCCCGCAGCCGATCGCGCGGCTCGTCGACGGCCAGGAGTTCGACAGGGGACGGGTCCCGGACGTCGGGGTCGAGTCCGAGCGCTTCCTCGTCGAGGAGTGGGAGGCGGGGATCGGGCGTGTTCGGCACCGGCTCGCCGAACGACGCCTCTGGTCGCAGGTCGGCCGGGAGCGGTTGCAGGTCGGCCCAGAGCCGCCGTGGCCGGGGGCTGACATAGCGCTCGAATGCCAGGTCGTTGCGGAGGAGCACCCATGCGGCGCCCAGGAGTCTGGCCACCGGAGCGATCGCGGCAGGCTCGACGAGCCCCTCCTGGAACCGTCGATCGAGGGCGATGAGCAGGTCGGCCGATGCCGGGCTGCCGTAGGGGAGTTGCTCGCGGGCGATGACCGGGTGGTCGATGAGGGCGGGGGTGACGGGTTCGTAGGTCGTGCCCCAGCGGTAGGTCGTGAACTGGATGCCGGGCACCTCGAGCACGGCGCCGACGGGAGCTTCGGCCTCGAGGTGTGCTGCCGCGGCCTCCCAGTGCTCGGGGAGGTCGGTCGGCCGGGCGAAGTTCGGGTCGACGAAGCCGCCGGTCACGAGTGCCGGGAGGCCGGCGACCGCAATGACGCCCACCGCACCGACGGCCCGCCAGCGGACGCGGGGCGGCACACGAAGGGCATCGACGCCCCGACCGACGAACACGGCCAGCCCGAGGACGACGATCGGCACCGCCCGCGTGGACGACCGCAGCGCGAGACCGGCAGTGGTGTCGGCCGCCTCGCGGAACAGGGTGCCGCCGAGGGAGGGATCGTCTGCGGGGAACGCGCCGACGGCGACGATGGTGCCGACGACCACGAGCAACGCGAAGTAGCCGCGGTGGCGGAACCGGACCGTCACGGCGGCGGTGATCGCGACGAACGGGATCCCGTAGGTGATGGCCAACAGGAGCGGGTTCTGCATGTAGGCGACGGCAGCACCGACGTTGGGATCGAGGACCTCGCGCCCGTAGAACACCCAGTAGCCGAGTCCTCGGAGCACCTCGGTGGCGGCCGAGGTGACGGCGACCTGGTCGAGGGTCTCCGTGTAGGTGAGGACCGGCAGTCCGTGGCGGGACTGCACCGCGAGGCCCACGATCCACCATGCCGACACGCCGGCGCACAGGACGCCGATGCGGGCACCGGTGGCCAACGCTCGACCGATGCTCTCCTCGCCGGTGACCGCCACGTACCCGAGCCACAGCACCGGGGCCAGGCCGACCATGATCAGCGACGTCGCGTTGACGCTGCCGACGAGGAAGACCACGAGCGCGCAGGCCGCCGCTGGACGCCAGCGACCGGTTCGCGCTGCTCGGACGGTGAACGAGACCAGCCACGGCAGCCCGGCGAAGGGCAGGAGGAGGACCGATGTCCGCGTGGCGTACTGGAGCAGGTAGGGGCTCGTGCCGTAGACCAGCGCCGACGCGGTCGCTCCCGAGACCGCCCAGCCCAACGTCCGTCCCAGGTGCAGTACGCCTGCTGCCGCTGCGAAGATGATCGCACCGACCCACAGGCGCTGTCCGACCCACATCGGGAGCCCGGAGGCGTCGACGAACCAGAACCACGCGCCCATCGGCGAGATCAGCCCGAGGTTCTGATGGGTGACCGTGCCCATGTGGACGAAGGGATCCCAGATGGAGCGAGCGCGGTCGATGAACTCTCCGGGGTCGAGGTACAGGTGCTGACGGGTGTCCGCCGCCACCACGCCACGCGCCGTGAACAGGAGTGGGAGCCATGCCAGGGCGGCGAGGGCCAGGTGGACTGTCCTGCTCTCGCGGGTCGTGGCGGTGGTCGCGGTCACGTCACCGGCGGTCGTGGGCATCGTCGGCCAGACCCTGGAGGACACCGATCGCGGTGGCATCCCAGGTCAGATCTCGGGCGCGCTCGGTCGCGCCACGCTCGAATCGTTCCCGGAGTCGGGGTTCGGTCAGGACCCGGCGGATCCCGGCCTCCAGATCGTCGGGCTCGACGAGGAGGCCGCTGGCCCCGTCGACGACGACGTCGAGATGACCCGGGATGCGGGTCGCGACGACGGAGGTGCCGGTGGCGGCAGCCTCGGAGAGGGTGAGGCCCCATCCCTCGGCGCTCGAAGCGCTGGCGACGAGCCAGCTCGACCGGTAGTGCTCGACCAACGCATCCGTGTCGATCCGGCCGGTGAAGTCGATCCAGTCGGCGCCGCCGACGTGTGCGGCGAGGCATTCGAGTTCGGGTCGGGCGTAGCCGTCGCCGACCACGACGAGCCGGAGGTCCGGGATGGTGGAGCGGAGGCGTGCACAGGCCTCGATCACCAACTCGATTCGCTTGTGGGGGACCAGACGGGCCACGGTCAACACCGTGGGCACGGCGGCGCGGGCGCCCCCGGGGACGAACGCACTGCCGACTCCGTTGGGCACGGTGGTGATGCGCGCTGCGGGCAGCGCGAGCCGACGAACGATGTCGGATCGCGACGACGCCGACGGCGTCAAGATCCGTGTCCGGCGATACATGGGCGGTGCCAACACGGTCTCGATGGCGCGCCCCACCGGAGCGAGGCGTCGGGAAACGCTGTCGGCCCACATGTCCTCGTGCACGTGATGGATGAAGGTCACGCGCGGACCGCGTGCCCAGAGCGGCGTGAAGAACGGGATGCCGTTCCAGACCTCGACCAGGCCGTCGCGCCCTCCGTCGCGACGGAAGATCTCTCGCAGCGGTGCATCGAGGAACACGAGATGCCTGCCACCGCTGCGGACGACCCGGTACCCGTCACGTCGACCGTGGCGAGGGAGGCCCTCGACCCGCGACGACCGGACGACGACGTCGATGCCGGCGTTCGCCCACCGCTGGGCGATCTCGGCCGCGTGGATCTCCGACCCGCCGGCCTCGGCATCGTCGAGGTCACGCCATGCCAACAGGTGGATCCGGTGCAGTCCGGCCGAGTCCCGCAACTGGGTGAGTGCATGCGACGCGGACGTCGGTTCGATCGGCATGGGCGCGGCGCAGACTACCAACGGGCCCCACCGGATCCCGGCTCATCGGCCGGGGCGAGACGCCGACGCGCCCACGAGGTCACGACGGTCACGCCGACGAGGACCACACCCGCCAGGGCCAGGCGATGACCGACCACGAAGTGCGACGGCCAGTCGAAGTCGGCGTGCCATCGGCGGCGCCGCTGGCTCACGACCACGGAGCCGAACGCCGCCCCCAGCGAGCCGAGTGCTGCGGCAGCGAGGACGGCGATCCCGTACCGGTGTCGGCAGCCGACGACCGCGAGGAGCAGCACCACGCAACCCGTGACGACGGACGTGGTGACCGCAGCTGCCAGCGCGCTGCCGGTGACGAGCACGACGGTCCACCGCGGCGGGAGTGCCGCAGCCGCCGTCAGCGTCCAACTGGCCGGCAGGGACTCGGTGGCGACGGGGGACTCCGAGCGCCGACGTCGTGTCGTTGCGATGATGGCGAAACAGCCGACGGCGCCGAGCGCGCTGACCCAGAGTGCCCACTGGATCCGTCGCTGCGGTGTCCAGGTGAGCTCGACGTCGACCGGGCGTTCGCCCGCGGGCACGATCCAGCCGTTCGCGTATCCGTTCACCATCGTCGAGGGACCGAGATCCTCGCCGTCCGCGGTGGCCGTCCAGCCGTCGTTGCGGTTCTCGCCGAGCACGACCATGGTGTCCTGACCCGCCGTGTCGACCTCCACGTGCCGATACGTGTCCTCGTCTTCGAGGACCGTCAGCTGCGGTCGTACGTCCTGGGCCTCGCCGAGCGGGGTGGTCAGGCGATCGGGACCGCCTCCGACCGCCGAGGCCAGGGCGAGTCGGTCGACGTCGATCCCGCCCATCGATCCGTCGGCCGTGGTGATCGAGACCTCCCCCTCGAGCAGGAGGGCGTCGTCGCACGATTCCAGGTCGAGTCCGTGCCCGCGTTCCGCGTCGGCCGCCGCGCCGAGGACACGGACCGAGGTCGGGCGTCCGTCGACTGCGACCAGGTCGTCGCGGCAGGTCGCGTCGAGCTCGTCCCGGCGGACCGTGGGGGCGACCCCGGCGACGGCGATCTCTCGGATTCCCACCGGCATCGCGATGCCGGCGAGCCGATACCAGTCGCGGGTGACCGTGGGCTCCACAGCCTCGACCGTCACCCGGATCCGGTCGCCGGTCAGTGCCGGGAACGCCACGGTCGCACTGCCGCCGCCCGGCGGTAGGTCGACCCGATGGGCGGTGCCGCCGGCGGACACGGTGAGCACCGAGGGGATGGAGTGCC
>JBFIHN010000019.1:0-16817 GCA_041601775.1 Acidimicrobiales bacterium | reverse complement strand
TGGCTCGTCGCCGGTGAAGGCCGCATCCTCCCCGGACGCCTCTGGGAGGCGCTCGTCGATCGTCTCGACCAGGCCGGCGAACCCTGGGAACTCGACGAGGAGATCGTCCCCCTCTCGTTGGTCGACCACGTGGTCGGACCCAAGGGCAAGGAATCGATCGAGGCGATGCTCCGGCGGACCGATGCCCCCATCGTCCCCGAGCTCCTCAAGCAGACTCTCTGAACCACGAACTGACCACTGCGCCCCACCGAACGGAAACCGATGAGCCGACGCGACCAGATCAAGATGACCGACACCGAGATGGCCGAGTACCTCGACGGTCGGCACACCATGAACATCGCCACCCTCAACCACGACGGCAGCATCCACCTCGTGGCCATGTGGTACGCCATGGACGGGACCAACCCGGTCTTTTGGACCTACAACAAGGCGCAGAAGATCAAGAACATCGAACGCGATCCGCGCATCACGTGCCTGGTCGAGACCGGCGACCAGTACGAGGAACTGCGCGGCGTCGAACTCGTCGGCACGGCCGAGCTCATCACCGAGCGTGACCAGATCATGCCGCTGGGCGAGATGGTCGCCGCCCGCTACACGGGTCCGGTGACCGACGAGACGCGGCCCTTCGTCCACGCGGCCGGCGAGAAGCGTTTCGCCGTGCGCGTGCACGTCGAGCGCACCGTCAGCTGGGATCACCGCAAGCTCGGCGGCACCTACTGAGCTGCCGTGGTGGTCGTCGACGTCGTGATGCCCGCCCGCGACGAGGTCGCGACGGTGGCGGCCAACGTCGCTGCGGCGTCGGCGTGTGCGCACGTCCGACGGGTGATCGTCGTCGACGACGGCTCGAGCGACGGGACCGGCGACGTGGCAGCGGCCGCGGGTGCCACCGTGGTCCGTCGGGACGCGCCCCGAGGGTCGAAGGCACACGCCATGCGGCTCGGCGTCGAGTCCACGGACGCGACCCACATCCTCTTCGTCGACGCCGACTGCACCGATCTGCGCGGTGGGCACCTCGATGCCGTCTGCGAACCGGTCGTCGACGGTCGGGCCGAGATGAGTCTCGGCGCCTTCGACTACGGCTGGCTCAACTGGTTGGTGCTCCGGTGCCCGCCCCTGTCGGGCGAGCGGATCGTGCCCCGTTGGGTCTGGGATGCCGTCCCCGAGCACAAGCTCGACGGCTACACGATCGAGGTCCGGCTCAACGAGGTGATCTGCGAGGGGCGGTTCCGCACGTCGGCCCGCACGATGCCCGGTGTCTTCCACCGGACCAAGCGCGACAAGTTCGGTCGAGTGGAAGGGCTCCGGCGGACGTGGGAGATGTACCGGGCGCTGCTGACGATGCTGTGGCCCCTGGGCGACGTCCGCTGGCGGACGTACGGGTTCTACCTGCGGGGACTCACGATCGAAGCGCCGGCCAGCGGCGCATCCTGACCAACGCGATCGCCGGGAGCACGCCGTTGACCTGTGTCCCGGTCGTGTCGATGCTGTTGCCGCCGGTCCCGGACCCGAGCACGATCGCCGCGATGACCACGGCGACGGCGAGCAACGCCCAGATGAACTTCTTGGTGACGCTCCGAGAGCGTTGTCGGCGGCTGGCGACCGACCGGTCGAGGCGCCCCGTGGTCGGTCGACCCTTCGGTGGTGTCGTCGCGGGCATGTCGGGCACGGTACGTCAGGCCGCCAGTGTCATGTCGAGCAGCGGAATCGCCGATGTCTGATCCGGGTTCCCCAGCGGTGGAACGACACGATCTCCTCGTCATCGGTGGCGGCCCGGGCGGTATCGCCGCGGTCGACGCCGGCCTCCGGAGGGGCGCCTCGACGCTCGTGGTCCAGGACGGGCCGATGGGCGGCGACTGCACGTTCACCGGCTGCGTCCCGTCCAAGACGTTGATCGCTGCGGCGGCGAGGGGTCGGTCGCCCCACGAGGCGCTCGCCGAGGTGCGGGCTGCGATCGATCGGATCGCATCCATGGAGGATGCCGACACGTTCCGACGCAAGGGTGCAACGGTGATCGAGGGTCGGGCCCGTTTCGTGTCCGGCGACACCGTCGAAGTCGACGGCCGCCGTCACCGAGCCGATGCGATCGTGGTCGCGACCGGCGCGGCCCCGGTCGTCCCGCCGATCGACGGTCTCCGCGAGAGCGCGCCGCTCACCAGCGAGACCCTCTGGGACGTCGATGCCCTCCCGTCGTCGCTGGCCGTGCTCGGTGGCGGACCGATCGGCATCGAGTTGGCGCAGGCGATGGCCAGGCTCGGCGTCCGCGTGACGGTGGTCGAGGCGATGGAACAGATCCTCGGTCGCGAGGAACCGGAGACCGCGGAGCTCGTGCGCACCGCGCTGGCTGACGACGGTGTCGACGTACGGGTCGGTGCCCGCGTCGAACGCGTCGAGCTCGTCGGCGAGGCGCGTCGCGTCCACACCGACACCGGTGACGCCGTCGACGCGGATGCGGTCCTGGTGGCGATCGGTCGCCGTGCGGTGACCGAGGGACTCGGGTTGGACGACGCTGGGGTCCGGGTCGACGATCGCGGTCACATCGAGACCGACGACCACATGGCCACATCGGCCTCGGGCGTCTACGCCGTCGGCGATGTCACCGGGAAGTTCCCGTTCACGCACGCCGCGCACGCCCAGGGTCTCGTCGCGGTCGGGAACGCGCTCGGCCGGGGCGGGTGGCGCAAGTTCTCGGCATCCACGACCCCCTTCGTCACGTTCACCGATCCCGAGATCTCTCGGGTGGGCATGACCGAGGCCGAGGCATTCGAGGTCCATGGTGCAGCGGCGACGGTCGTCGAGTTCCCGATGACGGCGCTCGACCGGGCGATCACCGAAGGACGCACCGAGGGCTTCGTCAAGCTCATCGCCGCTCCCGGGCGGATCCTGGGCCGGCGCGCCGGCGGGCAGTTCGTGGGCGCGACCGTCGTCTCACCCCACGCCGGCGAACTCATCCACGAGCTCAGCCTCGCCATGCGGCTGCGCATCCCACCGGCCGCGATCGCCATGGTGACGCACGCGTATCCGACCTGGGGCATCGCCGTGCAGCAGGCGGCGAGCGGTTTCTTCATGGACCTGGAGCACGGGACGACCCGCCCGGCTGGCGGTCTCAGCGAGCGCCGGCGACCAGCTTCCGGGCGATGACCTTGAGGCAGAGCGTCTCGTCGGCACCCTCGAAGATCGACAGCACGCGAGCATCGACCCAGTACCGGCTGACGGGGTACTCCTCGGCGTAGCCGTAGCCGCCGTGGATCTGGAGGGCCTCGCGGGTGACCCACTCGGCCGCCTTGCAGACGTAGGCCTTGACCAACGTGGCCTCCATGGCGCCTTCCCCCTTGGCCATCATCTTGGCGACGGCGTAGGCGAACTGGCGGCTGGCCTGGATGATCACGGCCATCCGGGCGAGCTTCGCCCGGCTCAGCTGGTAGTCGCCGACGGGGGTGCCGAAGACGGACCGGTCCTGGCCGTACTGCACGGCCTCCTCGTAGGCGGCCTGCATGACGCCGACCGCACGAGCCGCGGTCTGGAGCCGGCCGTTCTCGAAGCCCTCCATCTGGAGGTAGAAGCCCCGTCCGAGGCCGTCGTCGCCGCCGATGAGGTTGTCCTGCGGGACGAACCAGTTGTCGAGCGCGATCTCGTAGGAGTGCATGCCCCGGTAGCCGATGGTGTCGATCGGCCGACCCTCCATCTTGCCGCCGTGGTCATCGGTGAACTCGAAGCCGTGGCCGTCACCCTGGGGCTTGGGGACGATGAACATCGAGAGGCCCTTGTGACCGAGCGAGCGATCCGGATCGGTGCGGGCCAGGAGGAGCAGCACGTCGGCCCGGGCACCGAACGTGCACCAGGTCTTCACGCCGTTGATGCGCCAACCCTCGGTGCCGTCGTCGAGCGTGTCGCGGGTGGCGGTGGTCTTCACGCCGGCCACGTCGGAGCCGAAGTCGGGCTCGGTGACCGCCACGGCGCACATGACCTCGGTCGTGGCGAGCTTGGGGAGCCAGAACTCCTTCTGTTCCTGGGTCCCGCCCTTCTCGACCGCCCTGGTCATGATCTCGGGTCGGGTGATGAGCGAGCCGCCGATGCCGAGCGAGCCGCGTGAGAGCTCCTCGGTGGCGACCACCATGCCGATGTAGTCCGACTCGCCGCCGGCGGCGAAGCCACCGAACTCCTCGGGGATGGAGAGACCGAACGCACCGAGTTCGGCCAGACCGGCGATGACGTCTTCGGGGACGTCGCCGTTCGTGCGGTGCACGTGCTCGGCATGGGGCTTGATCTGCTCGTCGGCGAAGCGGCGGAAGGTGTCCTGCACCATCTCGAAGTCGTCGTCGAGGTGACGGGGTCCGTCGCCGTCGATGGACAGCAGGAACTCGGCTGACCGGTAGGTGCCGACGAACGCCCGTGCGCCGTCGAGCGCAGCGGCGTCGACCGCCCACTCGGCTTCGCGGCCGAACAGCTTGGCGGCGAGCTCGCCCACGGCGTCGGCTGCGAACGCGCAGGCGATGCGGGCCTCGGTGTCGCCCTTCGCTCCGTAGTCGAGGAGGGTGGCGGACATCTCGACGGCCGCAGTGGCGTGGGCGAGGTCGTAGGCCAGCACCTGGTTCGCATCGAGGTCGCCGAGGTCGGCGAGCCGGGCCGTGGCTGCGGTCAACACCCCGCGGGCGGTGTCGATGGCGGCGGCAGCGGCGTGGAGGTCTGGCGCGATCATGGCTGGAAATCGTACCGATGGCCGCTCGGGCGTGACGAAGCGGACCGTCGGGTGCCGGAGGTCGTCAGCCGGTCCGCAGCGCGGACCGGCGGAGCATCTGGTGGAAGTCCGCTGCCGGGACCGGCCGTCCCACGACGTAACCCTGGATCCGGTCGCAGCCGAAGCCCCGGAGGGTCGCGAGCGTGGCCTCGTCCTCGACGCCCTCGGCCAGGACGGCCATGCCGAGGTTGTGGGCGAGGTCGATCACGGTCCGGACGATGGTGGTGTCGGTGCTGTCGGCCAGCATCGAGGTCACGAACGACTTGTCGATCTTGATCTCGTCGACCGGGAGGCGGCGAAGATACGCCAGCGACGAATAGCCGGTGCCGAAGTCGTCGATCGCCGTGTGGACCCCGACGTCGCGCAACTCGGAGATCACCGTCATGGCCAGGATCGGGTCGTCCATCACCTGTGACTCGGTGAGCTCGCACTTCACCAGGCGCGCTGGGATGCCGACCTCCCGCATGGTGGTCGAGAGCCACTGCACCAACTTGCGGTCGTAGAGGTTGCGGGCCGACAAGTTGATGGCCACCCGGACCTCGTGTCCGTCGGCGAGCCACGCGGCCGCCGCCTCCATCGCCTCGCGGGCGACGAAGCGAGCGAGTGGCTGCACGAGGCCGGAGAGCTCGGCGAGCTCGACGAGCAGCTCCGGGTTGATCCATCCGAACTCCGGGTGTTCCCAGCGCAGCAGCGCCTCGGCGCCACCGATCCGATCGCCCTCCAGGTCGAGGATCGGTTGATAGTGCAGCGTGATGCTCTGCGGTGATCCACCGTCCAGTTCGTTGTGCAGTTCCGAGAGCAGGGTGAGACGTTCGACCGACGACTGGTCGTGCTGGGGCGAGTAGACGGCCCAGCCGCCGCCGTTCCGCTTGGCGTTGTACATGGCGACGTCGGCTCGCTGGGTCAGCAGGTCGGCGTCGTCGGCGTGGTCCGGGAACAGGGCGACGCCGATGCTCGCCGTGGTCTGCACGGTGACGCCGTCGATCTCGAACGGCTCCTGCATCGCTTCGCTGACCTTGCGGACCACGCGTCCGGCGCCGAGGGTGGTGGCGTCGGTCAGCAAGAGGGCGAACTCGTCGCCGCCGAGCCGGGCGATCGTGTCGCACTCGCGGAGGAGTTCCTGGAGTCGGCGGGCGAAGGCAACGAGCAGTCGGTCGCCGTACTGGTGTCCGAGCGCGTCGTTGACGTCCTTGAAGTGGTTGAGGTCGAGCAGCATGAGTGCGACCCGTTCGTTGCGGCGGCGCGCGTCGGACAGCGCATAGTGGAGGCGGTCGCGGAGCAAGGTCCGGTTGGGGAGACCGGTCAGACCGTCGTGGAGCGCCTGGCGCCGAAGGGCCGAGGCCACCATCGTGGCCTCTGTCGTGTCCTCGAGCGACACGCCGACCGCCCCGCCGGGCAGGGGGAAGACGCGGATCGAGTGGCTGCGTTGGCGGTCGATGCCGACACCGGTGACGCGGTCGAGGGCGATCGGCGGACCGCCGTCAGCCACCGACGCGCATCGTTCGGCGAGGTTGCCGTCGACGTCCTGGAGCGAGTCGCGCAGGAGCGTGCCGATGAGCCGGCGCGATGCCGTGCCGGTGACCCGTGTCGCGGCGGGGTTGGCCGCGGCGACGACGAGGGCGCCGTGACGGTTGGGGTCGGGACGGGCGACGATGAGCGCGGTGTCGAGTGTCTCGACGACCTCGCCCAGCACCGCACGTTCGGCTTCGGCCGCGCGGCGGGCGGTGACGTCGACGATCACGCCCCGCAGGGCGTGGGGGCGCGGAGCGGCGTGGGCCTCGCACGTGACGACCTCGTGGAACCACAGGGTCTCGCCTGTCCCATCGGTCATCCGGTAGTCACAGCTCTGCCGTTCGCCGGTCTGCAGCGCACGACGACGGGCGTGTTCGAGCGCCGGACGATCGTCGGGATGTACGTGGTCCATCCAGAAGCCGAGGTCGCGGAGGTTGACCGACGGGTAGCCGAGGATGCGTTCGGCCGCGGGACTGATGACCTGCTGCTCGCCGCCCGCGGCGAAGTGCCAGACGATGGCGTCGATGTTCTCCGTGAGCTCGCGGTTCTCGGTCTCGAGTGCCTGGCGGGCCGCGGTGACCCGCGAGATGCCCGCCACCGTCAACGCGACGGCGCCGCCGTACGCGATCGTGCCGGCGACGAACACCGTCGTGTCCTGGACCGAGAACCCGATGAGTCCGGCCAGGGCGACGCTCGTCACCGCCGGGCCGATCACCCGTCGTTCGTCGAAGAGCGTGGCGGTCAGTGCGAGCGTCGCGATCATGACCATCAGGACCGGTCCCCAGAGCGACGGCACGAAGAAGGCGACGGCCATCCCTGCCTGGTCGACCCACGGGACGAGGGCCGGGACGGTGCCCGATCGTTCGGTGATCCGCTCGGTGACCATGTTGTACGGCAACAGGCCGAGCGCGATGATCGCGACCGCCCAGAACCGCTCCGGACCGAGATCGGCGATGAACGGGATGATGAGTGCGAACCCGGTGACCACCCGCGAACGGATCCGGAACACGTGGCCGACGTCGGTCGACCCGAGGAAGCCCTGATCGTGCCTGTGCATCGGACTGACGACCCCTCGTCCTTTCTCGTGAACCCCCACGATGCCCGTGTCGCGCAGGATGACGGACGCTACAACGACGTCCACCTCCCAGGAAGAGCATCGGCCGTTGTCGCGAGATCTTGACGAATCGGGCATCGCGGAAGTGCAGCGTCGTCTCGTCGAATGGTGGGCCGAACACCAGCGTGACCTGCCGTGGCGCCGCAGCCGGGACCCGTGGGCGGTCCTGGTGTCGGAGCTGATGCTCCAGCAGACCCAGGTCGCGCGGGTCGTCGACCGGTGGGCGAGGTTCCTCGAACGGTTCCCGAGCGTCGCGGCGTGCGCCGAGGCCCCGCGAGCCGATGTGGTCGACGAGTGGTCGGGGTTGGGCTACAACCGCCGGGCCGTGTACCTGCACCGGGCGGCGCAGGCGTGCGTGGAACGCTTCGACGGCGTGCTGCCGCGGAGCGTCGACGACCTGGAATCGCTGCCCGGCGTCGGTCCGTACACCGCACGGGCCGTGCTCGTGTTCGCCCACGAAGCCGACATCGGCCTGGTCGACACCAACGCCGGGCGCTTCGTCGCTCGTGCGTTGGTCGGGAGCCCGGTGACCGCGACGGTCGCCCAGGCCACCGCCGATGCGGCGGTCCCGCCCGGCCAGGGATGGAGCTGGGGGCAGGCGGTGTTCGATCTCGGTGCCACGGTGTGCACCAAGCGTTCGCCGCGATGCGACGCCTGCCCGATCGTCGACCACTGTGCATGGGCGAACGCCGGACATCCCCAGCCCGACCCGATCGAGGGATCGGCAGGGATCAGCGCTGCGCAGTCACGTTTCGAGGGCTCCGACCGCCAGGGGCGAGGACGGCTGGTCGCCGTCCTGCGACGGCGGTCGGTGACCGACGAGGAACTGGCATCGGTGATGGGCTGGGCTGGCCAGCGCGATCGGGCGGATCGCGTGGCGTCGTCACTCGTCCGCGACGGTCTCGTCGTGCACGACGGCGGGCGGTGGCGCCTGCCGGACTAGGCGGCGGGCCCAGGGCTCACGGGCGTCGCGGCCCACGACCACGGCGAACGCCACGACGGCGACGACCCCGGCCAGGGCGACCCTGGCTGCGGGGTCGTGCCACACGGGCGCATACCCGTCGTCGACCGACAGCACCGCTGCCACGAGGCGGGGTGCGACCCAACAGACGACGACCGCCCACGACGCAGCCCGGATCCGGTGCAGGGAGCGATCGACCTCGGGGCCGGCGAAGGCGTGGGCCCGGCTCCGCAGGTGGACCAGCAACGAGACGACGGCGACGCCGAGCGCGAAGGTCGACACCACGAACGCGCCGAGCCGCCATCCCGTCACCGGGTCGAACTCCAAGAACGTGGCGTAGCCGAGGTCGTTGTCGGGCGTCACGACCACCATCTGGTCGGTGGAGGGGTCGAACTGGACGAAGTGGTGGGGCAACGACAGGGTGGCGACCGATGCAACCGCGCCGATGCCGGCGACGAGGGCCAGCAGGGGAGTGGCGAGGCGGACCGCTGCCCAGGTGATCAGCAGCCAACCGACGACGTCGGGCAGCAGGTCGAGCGAGGTCGTGCGGAAGTCGATCCCGACCAGGAGTACCCCACCGGCCACGGCGTGCAGTGGCTTCACGGGCGGGATCCTACGACGAGATCACGTGGTGATGGCGGCCACGATCTCGTCCAGCGCCGCGTCGGCGAGCGTGCGCATCTCGTCGTCCGTCCGGTCCTGGATGGGGTGCGGGACGAAGACACGCGCCGCGTCGAACCCGAGCGCAGCGGCCTGGGAGGCCGACGCCTCCTCGAACTCCGCGCTCGCGACGAACACGCCGGGGACGCCCCGCCGTTCCAGATCTGCGATGTCGTGCACACTGCACGACGTGCACGATCCTCAGTCGGCGAGCGCCTCGATGATGAGGTCGCACTTGGTCGCGATCTCGTGGCGGAGGTCGACCGGCGCCGGCTTCGTGTAGGTCGGCTTCGTGTAGCGGACCACGTCGGCCGCGCCCCGGTCGCGCAGCCCGGCTTCGAGTCGGTCGAGGAACACGTTGCCCCGAGGCTTGGAGATGTCGAGCAGGCCCACGACCGCGCCATCGAGCGACGCCGGACGTTCGAGCCTGGCGCGTTCGGCGACGGATCGTTCCGAGGTCGGGTCGAGGACGGTGCGGCTCATGCGATCTCCCGTGTCACTGGATCGGACCCTTCTTCGCCGTTCACCCAACCACCGATGATGGCCGAGAACAACCCCGCCCCGCCGCCGGTGTGACAGATCAGCAAGCCGCCGTCGCGGAACTTCGGGAGTTCCATGCCGGCGAAGCCCTCGGGCAGTCCCTCGGCGATGCCGTCGGCCCCCGCGATCAGTTCGTCGGAGTCGAGCATCAACAACTCGGCGAGCCGTGCTTCGAGACGAGCCCGGTCCCAGCCGTCGTCGGCCAGGACGCGGCCGTGCTCGGGGGAGATCACCAACATGGCGTCGATCTTGATGCAGAGCTTCGGGTGCGCGACGGAGCGGAGACAGGAGGCGAACGTCCGGGCGAGCGACTCGGCCGTCCGGGACTTCTGGTCGATGATGGCCTGGGGGCCGTGGCCGGCGAAGAGCGTCACCGCGTCGACGTCGGGTCCGATCCCGCGGGCGACCGACAGGGGTGAGAGCGGCGAGCCCTCCTCCTGTTCGGGGAAGCACCAGCCCAGCTTGCCGGGTGACCCCATGGTCGCCCGGTCGACGCCGCCCGGCCTGCCGCCGCCCACGTTGCGGATCACGAGTTGCAGGGCCCGGCCGATGGTCGCGTTGGCACGGTTGCCCTGGCCGAGCGCGTTGACGCCGTCGTTCATGCCGATGCGATGGCGGATGGGGCCGTTGACGACCACGACCGGCCCGGAGAAGAAGGTCGTCGCGAGCAACCCGTGCATGTTGAACTCGCTCGTGCACGCCGCCTCGAGCGCCGTCAGGACGACGGGCAGGTACTCGGGCAGGCAGCCGGCCATGACCGCGTTGACCGCCACCTTCTCGACCGTGCACTCGACGAGGTCGGGCGGGACGATCGTGACGACGTCGTCGGCGGCGCGGGTCGTCCCCTCCAACATCCGGGCCACGCGCGCTTCGGTCGGCGGGACGACAGGGAGACCGTCGCTCCATCCACGGTCGAACATGGCCTCGAACTCGTCCTCGAGCGCGGCGAGGTCGACCCGTCTGCTCCGGAGACCGGAAGACGAGAACCGCGCCCGCAGCTCGTCGGCCCGCAGGGGATCGACCGACAGCGACCCGCATCCCGGCCGCCAGTCGGGGAGATCGGTGCCCAGTCCGTCGACGCCGGTGAACGATTCCCAGGCGTCGCGTTCCCAGCCGACGATCCGTTCGCTCTCGCGACCGTCGACGATCCGCAGCAGGGTCGGCACCGTGTCGATCTCCCAGTGGTACGAGATCGCGAGGTCGGTGTCGTCGCCGACGCCCGGCAGGTCCGGGAAGGTCACGTCGTCCTGCGTGTAGACGTGGAGTCCGTCACCGGCCAGGGCCTGGAGGACCGGTTCGACCAGTACGCAGGTCGGACAGTCCCGTTTGACGACGGCGACGATGCCGTCCGGCAGCGGTGGACGGCCGGTGGTCATGTCGCCAGGAAGTCGACCACGATCCGGTTGAACCGGTCGGGGTCCTCGAGTTGGAGGAAGTGCCCCACACCGTCGAGCACCTCGACCCGCGATCGTTCGTGGGTCAAGAACGCGGCAGTGGGCTCGGCGAAGTCGACGCCGAGGCAACCGTCGTCGCGTCCGTGGAGGTACAGCGCGGGGATCGTCACCGGGCCCATGCCGGCGTTCTGGATGTCGTCGAACCTCGGGTCGACCCCGACGCCGCCGATGGTGGCGCGGTAGTAGCCGAGCGCGGCGGTCAGGTTGTCGTCCGCGGCCAGGGCCTCCTTGACGGCAGCGACGGCGGCACCCGCGACCGCGGGGTCGAGGCCCGGCGACCAGTCCTTCCAGAGTCCGTCGATGAAGCCCATGTCGTTCATCTGGACGACCGCCTCAGCGAGGGGGTGCTGGAAGAAGAACATGTAGAACGACCGCTTGATCTGGTCGTAGTCGAAGAGGATCCCGGCGGCCACCGCCGGGTGCGGCACAGCCGCGGCGACCATCGCTCGCCAACGATCCGGCTCGTGGTTGACCGCCGGGTAGACGGCGGTGGCCCCCCAGTCGTGGCCGATGAGCACGGCGTCGCCGTCGCCACCGAGCGCCGCGTGGAGGGCGTTGGCGTCGGTTGCCAGCGCTCCCTGTTGGTAGCAGCCGTCGGCCGGAACGCCGGTCGGGGCGTAGCCGCGCATCCACGGGGCGACGGCCCGATACCCGGCCTCGGCGAGTGCGGGGAGGAGGTGGCGCCAGCCGTAGGGCGTGTCGGGGAAGCCGTGCAGGCACAGCGCCAGCGGACCCTCGCCCATCTCGAGGTAGGCGAAGTCGAGTCCGTCGACCCGGATCTGGTGTTGCGTCGGCTCCATGACTGGGACCGTAGCCCCACGTCGTGTCTAACCTCGCCGACCATGGCTCCAGGCGACGCGGACAAGACGAATCCCGGCAACTTCTTCGAGGACTTCCGGATCGGGCAGGTCATCGAGCACGCCACACCGCGCACGGTCACCAGCGGCGACCGGGCCCTGTACGGCGCGTTGTACCCGACCCGATTCGCGCTGCCGTCGTCCGACGAGTTCGCGCGGGCCTGTGGCCTCGATCCTGCGCCGGTCGAGGAGCTGATCGGCTTCCACATCGCGTTCGGGAAGACCGTCCCCGACGTGTCGCTCAACGCCGTCGCGAACCTCGGGTACGCCGAGTGTCGCTTCCATCGCCCCGTCGTCGCCGGCGACACGTTGCGGTCGCGCTCGGAGGTCATCGGGCTCAAGGAGAACTCGAGCGGCAAGACCGGCGTGGTGTGGGTCCGATCGACGGCCACCAACCAGCGGGATGAAGTCGCCATCGACTGGGCGCGCTGGGTGATGGTCCGCAAGTCCGACGTCGACGCGCCGGCGCCCGAGACGGTCGTCCCCGTGTTGGCCGACGCGGTGGCCTCGGCCGACCTCGTCGTCCCCGACGGTCTCGACTTCTCCGGCTACGACTTCGGCGCCGCCGGCGAAGCGCACCGTCTCGGTGACTACTCGATCGGCGAGAAGATCGACCACGTCGACGGTGTCACGCTCGAGGAAGCCGAACACATGATGGCCACCCGGCTGTGGCAGAACACCGCCAAGGTCCACTTCAACACCGAGGCCCGCGACGACGGCAGCCGTCTCATCTACGGCGGGCACATCATCAGCCTCGCCCGGGCGTTGTCGTTCAACGGGCTCGCCAACGCGCAGCTGGTCGCGGCCATCAACGCCGGTGCCCACACGGCGCCGGCGTTCGCCGGCGACACGGTCTACGCCTGGTCCGAGGTGCTCGACGTGGCCGAGACGTCCGCTCCCGGTGTCGGAGCGCTGCGGCTGCGTCTGGTCGCGACCAAGGGCCGGGACGAGTCGATGACCCTGCGGGGAGACGACGGCAAGTACCTCCCCCACGTCCTGCTCGATCTCGACATCTGGGCGCTCTGCCCGGTCTGATCCGGCGTCGGCGGCGGGAGCGGCTCGGTGTGACGCCTGTTACACGACGCCCCACGGCCCGTGAACCGGGGATACCCTTCCCCCTCTTGCAGACGAGGGGGAACTCGAACGTGAACGTCACCTTCTACGGTGTTCGCGGCTCCACTCCGTGTCCGGCGGAAGGGAATCGACGCTACGGCGGCAACACCTCCTGTGTCGCGCTCGAGTCCCCGGGCCACGACCCGATCGTCCTCGACCTCGGCACCGGCCTGCGGGTGTTCGGCGAGACGCTCCCGTGCGACGGCTCGTTCCGTGGCCATGCGCTCGTCACGCACGTGCACTGGGACCACGTCCAGGGCCTGCCCTTCTTCTTGCCGGTGCTCCAGCACGGCGCGTCCTTCGACGTGTACGGCCCGCCGCTTCCCGACCAGTCGCTGGCGCAGTGCTTCGCGACGTTCGTCGCCCCGCCGTACTTCCCGGTGTCGGTCGAGCAGTTGCCCGGCGTGATCACCTTCCACGACGTCGTCGACACCGACATGGTCGTCGGCGACGCCAAGGTGAAGGCCCGCGCGGTGCCCCACACCGGTCTGACCAACGGCTATCGGATCGAACAGGACGGCGTCGTGGTCGTCTACATCTCCGACCACCAGATGCCGGCCGACGACCCGACGTCGATCGCCGAGGGGGTGCTCGAGTTGTGTGATGGTGCCGACCTGTTGATCCACGACGCGCAGTACACGGCAGCGGAGTTCGAGCTGAAGCGCAACTGGGGTCACTGCACCGTCGACTACGCCGTCCACGTGGCGGCCGAGGCGGGCGTCAAGCGCCTCGCCCTGTTCCACCACGACCCGTCGCACGACGACGACATGGTCGACAGTCTGGTCGCCGGCGCGCAGGAACTCGCCGCCGGTCGGCTGGACGAGGTCGTGGCCGCGTCCGAGGGACTCACCGTCGTTCTGTAGCGGCGCGTCGCTGTTCTAGGGTCGCCGCCCATGAGCGCGATCGACAACGCCCACTATCGACAGGTCCTCGGACACTTCCCGACCGGCGTCACCGTCGTCGCGAGCGTCGCCGACGGACAACCGGTTGGGCTCGCCATCGGGTCGTTCTTCTCGCTGTCGATCGATCCGCCCCTCGTGGGTTTCTGTGTCGGCAAGTCGTCGAACAGTTGGAAGTCGATCGAGTCGACCGGTTCGTTCTGCGTCAACATCCTCGGCGCCGACCAGGAGGACGTGTGTCGCGTGTTCGCCACCAGCGGCGACGACAAGTTCGCGACCATCGGGTGGACCAAGGCCGAGACCGGGTCGCCGGTCATCAACGACGTGTTGGCGTGGATCGACTGTGACCTCGAGGCCGTCCACGACGGCGGCGACCACCACATCGTGGTGGGCCGGGTCCGCGGGATGGACGTCGGACAGGAGGGCGACCCGTTGGTCTTCTTCCGTGGCGGGTACGCCTCGCTCGCCTAGCCGGACGAAAGTCTTGACCCGCTGGTCAAGAGGCCCGGTAGGTTGGCGGTCATCGAGGGGACGGACACACGAGCTGGCTGGCGACTGATCGCCGAGACGCTCCGTCCGCGACGGGCCGGCGTGATCGCCGGGGTCGTGGTCGGGCTCCTCTGGTCGTTGACCAAGGTCAGCATCGGGCTCCTGCTGCGCCAGGCCGTCGACAAGGGCATCGAGGCCGACGAGATGTCGCCGTTGCTGTTCTGGTCGGTGGCGATCGCCCTCGTGGGCTGTGTCTCCGGGGTCCTGACGGGTCTGCGCCGGTACCTCGCCTTCAAGGAGGCGCGTCTGGTCGAGAAGCGTCTCCGCGACCGTCTGTTCGCGCACGTGCAGCGCCTCCACTTCGCGTTCCACGACGAGGCCCAGGCCGGCGACCTGATGAGCCGGGGCAACACCGACCTCCAGCACCTGCAGAACTTCGTGGTGATGATCCCGCTCACGATCGCGAACGTGATGACCGTGGTCGGGGTGACGGCGATCCTCGTGGTCATCGACCCGTTCCTGGCCGTGTTGTCGCTCGCGGCACTCCCGCTGATCAACCTGGTCGCCAAACGCTTCGGCTCTCGCCTCTTCCCGTCGGTCATGGGCATCCAGCGCGAGTCGGCCGCCCTGGCGACGGTGGTCGAGGAGTCCGTCGCCGGTGTCCGGGTCGTGAAGGGGTTCGGGGCGGAGGAGGTCGTGAAGGCCCGTCTCGGTGGCGCGGCCGACGACGTCTACCGCGAGTCGATGGACGCAGCCCGCATCCGGGCCACCTACCTCCCCGCGCTCCAGTTGCTCCCCAACGTCGGTCTGATCACCGTGCTCGGCGTGGGCGGACACCGCGTCGTCGACGGCAGCCTGTCGCTCGGCTCGCTGGTGGCGTTCAACTTCTATCTGATCCTGTTGATCTGGCCGCTGCGCATGCTCGGGATGATCATCGCCAACGGGCAACGGGCCTCGGCCGCAGCACAGCGGGTGGCACAGGTCCTGTCGACCGACCCCGTGGTCGTCGACGCACCCGACGCCCGCCCGCTGCCCGAGGGAAACGGCGAGGTCCGCTTCGAACACGTCGACTTCGCCTACGGGGCCGCCGACGACGCCGCTGACGGTGCCGCCCCCATCCCGGTGCTCGACGGCTTCGACCTCCACGTCGAAGCGGGCACGTCCGTCGCCCTCGTCGGTGCCACGGGTTGTGGCAAGTCGACGGTGGGGCGTCTCATCCCGCGCTTCTACGACGTCGACGCCGGGCGGGTCTCGATCGACGGCCTCGATGTGGCGAAGGCCACGGTGAGCGATCTCCGTCGCTCGGTCGGCATCGTCTTCGAGGACACGTTCCTCTTCTCCGACTCGATCGCGGCCAACATCGCCTTCGCCGACCCCGAGGCCACCCAGGACGCGATCGAACGCGCCGCCCGCCTCTCGGGCGCCCACGACTTCATCGTCGCCCTCGAGCACGGCTACGACTCGGTGATCGGCGAGCGCGGCTACTCGCTCTCGGGCGGTCAACGGCAGCGGATCGCCATCGCACGAGCCGTCCTCGCCGACCCGCGTGTCCTGATCCTCGACGACGCGACGTCGTCGGTCGACCCGACGAAGGAGCACGAGATCCGTGATGCTCTCGGCGTCGTCATGGAGGGGCGGACCACGATCGTCATCGCCCATCGCTCGGCCACCATCGCCTTGGCCGACCGGGTGGTCCTGCTCGACGAGGGGCGGGTCGTCGCCGCCGGCACCCACGACGAACTCCTCGCCACCAACGACCGCTATCGCCAGGTCCTGGCGGCCGGCGACGCGGAGGTGCCGGCCTGATGTGGATGGGCGCAGGCGTCGACGAAGAAGACAGACTCGACCGCGACGCGGCGAAGCAGATCCTGCGCCGCACCTACCGGATGTTGCGCCCGCACCGTCGCCGGATGTTCGTGGCGGGCGTCCTCGCCGCCTTGTTCACGCTCGGGACGTTGGCCGGGCCGCTCCTGGTCCGCACCGGTATCGACGACGGCATCAAGGTCGGCGACCGCGGGGTCATCAACACGGTCGTGGTCGCGTACATCGTGATCGCGGTGCTCTCGTACTTCGTGTACCGAGCGCAGGTCGTCGCGATCTCGCGTATCGGTGAGGACTTCCTCAAGGACCTGCGCCTCCGCCTCTTCGAGCACCGCCAGAAGATGTCGATGCCGTTCTACGACCGGGAGAAGGCCGGGGTGGTCGTCTCGCGGATGACCTCCGACATCGACTCGCTGTCGGAGCTGGTCCAGATGGGCCTGCTCATGTTCGTGTCGAACGGGCTGTTGCTCGTCGTGTCGGTCCTGGTCCTCGGTGCCGTGAGCGTGAAGCTGCTCCTGCTGTGCCTGCTGGCGCTCCCGCCGGTGATCATCGCCAGCCGCAAGTTCCAGCGCGACTCGAACATCGCCTACCTCGACGTCCGCGACGGGATCGGCGCCACGCTGTCGCAGCTCCAGGAGGGCATCTCGGGGGTGCGCGTCGTC
>JBFIHN010000018.1:0-16897 GCA_041601775.1 Acidimicrobiales bacterium | reverse complement strand
TCCTTCCCGACTCGTACCGCCGCGAGCAGATCTTCGCCCTGTCGCGCCGCTCGCAGCAGGTGCTCTTCTTCGCTGCTGCGACCGGGATCGTGACCGGGGCCCTCGTCGCCGGCTTCGAGTACGTGACCCGCGAGGTGGCCTACGAGGCGCTCCTCGAGGCACCGCTGTGGGCCCGGTGTTTCGCGCCCCTGGTCGGGCTCGTGGCCGCAGCGCTGTGCATCAAGTTCCTCGGCGGTGAGTCGAACGCGACGTCCGAGGAGTACATCTCGAACTTCCACGACCGGAACCGGCGCCTCCCGCTCCGGCCGTTCCCCGCGACGATGCTCGCAGCGTTCTTCACCCTCGGCTCCGGCGGCGCGATGGGCTACGAGGGTCCCGCGATCTACGCCGGTGCCGAGACCGGGACGCTGTTGCAGTCGCGTCTCCAACGGTTCTTCTCCCGTGACGAGGCCAAGGTGCTCCTCGTCGCAGGCGCCGCCGCCGGGGTGGCAGCCATCTTCCGTGCACCCGCCACGGGCGTGGTGTTCGCGCTCGAGGTTCCCTACCGGGACGATCTCGCCCGCCGTCAGTTGCTGCCGGCGTCGATCGCCGCCGCCGCCGGGTATCTCACCTTCGTCGCCTTCCTCGGCACCGACCCGCTGCTCCCCGTCGAGGGATCGCCGGGCTTCGGTTTCGTCGAACTCGGTGGGGCCATGGCCCTCGGGCTGTTGAGCGGCGCGATCGCCCGGGGCTTCTCCGTCGGGCTGCGGTGGATGAAGGAGTTCAGTGCCGGGCACGACCCGGTGCTGCTCGCGGTCGCGGCGGGAACGCTGCTGGCCGCGCTCGCCTGGCTGAGCGAGGTCGTCTACGAGCACCCGTTCACCCTCGGCGCCGGGTACGACACCGTCACCTGGTCGCTCGACCCCACGCACGCCATCTCGCTGGTGGCGTTGCTCTTCGTGCTCCGCGCCGTCGCCACCGGACTCACGCTCGGCGGCGGCGGCGCCGGCGGGCTCTTCATCCCCCTGGTGGTCCAGGGCGCGCTCCTCGGCAGCGCGGTCGGTGGCCTGTTCGGGGACACCGACTCGACCCTGTTCCCCCTCATCGGCATCGCTGCGTTCCTGGGTGCCGGCTACCGGGTCCCGCTCGCCGCGGTGATGTTCGTCGCCGAGACCACGGGACGACCAGGTTTCGTGGTGCCCGGACTGATCGCCGCGGTCACCGCCCAGCTGATGATGGGACGGTGGTCCGTGTCCCGCAACCAGCTCGGCTCGCGCCTCGGACATCTCGAGCGCCGGTTCTCGATGCCGCTGGCCTCTGCGCTCAAGACCGACGTGCTCACGATCCCGCCCGAGGCGACGGCCCAGGAGTTCTTCTGGAACCACGTCATCGGTTCGCGGCAACAGTCGGTACCGGTGGTCGACGGTGCCGACTATGTGGGCACGGTCAAGATCGAGGCACTACGCGAGGTCCCACGCGAGGTGTGGGAGGACACCGCCATCGCCGACATCATGTTGACCACCGTGCCGGTGGCCCATCCGGACTGGCTCCTGCGCCAGGCCGTCGAGGCGATGGACGCCGCAGCGGTCGACCGGCTCCCGGTGACCGACGGTCGTGGTCTGTTCATCGGCGTCGTCACCATGGACGAGATCATCAAGCTCGACGACATCCTCGAGGCCACCGGCGACGAGGGGTAGCCCCGACGGGCTGTCGCACTACGGTTGCGCAGTCCTGTCGTCCAGCCTGGGGGTTGACGTGTTCGCCGCGGCCAACATCATCGCCGTCTTGATCATCGTGCCGTTGGTGACCGCCTTCATCGGCTACGTCACCAACTGGGCGGCCGTGAAGATGATCTTCCTGCCCGAAGAGTTCGTCGGCGTCTGGAAGATCGGCTGGCAGGGTGTGCTTCCTTCGAAGGCCGACACGTTCGCGACCGATGTCGCCGGAACGGTGGGCGACGTGATCTCGCCGGCGGAGCTCGTCGAGCGCATCGACCCGGCGGAACTCGAGGCCCTCCTGTCGGACCGCCTCGACGCCGAGCTGCCGTCGGTGCTGCGCGACGCCGCCGAGATGCTGTCCCCGGGGGTCTGGGACCAGATGGCCCCCGAGGCGCAACAGATGGTGGTGACGCAGATCAAGACCGAGGGTCGTCAGCTCACCCAGGAGATCTTCGACGACCTCCAGGGGATCAGCGACGACATCCTCGATCTCGAGTCGCTCGTCTTCGACCTGTTGTCCGGCCCGAACGTCAAGCGTCTGACCCGCCTGTTCCAGGAGATCGGCGGCAAGGAGCTGAAGGCCATCGTCCGCTTCGGCGGGTACTTCGGCTTCGTCATCGGCGTCTTCCAGGCCATCAGCTTCTCGGTGTTCGACCAGTGGTGGCTCATGCCCCTCGTCGGCGGCGTCGTCGGGCTGGGCACCAACTACCTGGCGCTCCAGATGATCTTCCGACCCATCGAGCCGAAGAAGTACGCCGGTCTCGTGACCTATCAGGGCATGTTCCCCTCCCGTCAGGCCGAGATCGCCGCCGACTACGGCCGCATCTCGGAACGGGAGATCCTCACGCCGGCGAACCTCCTGCGCATCATCACCGAGGGCGAAGCCGGCACCAAGATCGCCCGGTTGGTGCTGACCAAGGTCAGCGAACGCGTCGACCAGGCCAAGCCGATGGTCGAGATGCTCACGCAGACCGAGATCACCGACGAACAGCTCGAGGCCGTGAAGTGGATGGTCGTCCAGCGGGTGGGGCAGGCGGTGCCGGAACTCCAACCCGAGGTCGAGGCGTATCTCGAGAAGCGGCTCGGCGTCGCCGAGCTGGTCGAGACCAAGCTGTCGGCCATGCCCAAGCTGGAGTTCGAACGGCTGTTGCGCGGCATCTTCGAGCAGGACGAGTGGATCCTCATCGTGATCGGCGGCGCACTCGGCGCCAGCGTCGGCCTGCTGCAGGGACTGGCCATCTGGAGCCTGGGCTAGCAAGCTGGGGCACCATGAGCGCCATCGAGTACGACGAACGGCCCTGGGGCAACTACACGGTCCTGTCCGATGAGGATGACCACAAGGTCAAGCGCATCGTCGTCCATCCCGGCAAGCGACTCAGCTACCAGACGCATGCCCGCAGGGCCGAGCACTGGTACGTGGTGAGCGGTACGGCGACGGTGACCCTCGACGGTGCAGACGTCCTCGTCGGCCCGGGCGAGGCCGTCGACATCGGCCTCGGCACCGCCCATCGGGTCGCCAACGAGGCGGCCGACGACCTGGTGTTCATCGAGGTGCAGATCGGCGACTACTTCGGCGAGGACGACATCGTCCGTCTCGAGGACGACTTCGGTCGCTCGTGACACCGACCACGCCGGTGGTCGCCGTGACGATCGCGGAGACCGATTCCGCGGGCGGACACGGGCCACTCGACCGGCACGGATGGGATCGCTGATGGGTACCGCACTCATCACCGGATGCTCCAGCGGGTTCGGCCTGCGCACCGCAGTGGAGCTGGCGGAGCGAGGACACCGTGTCTTCGCGACGATGCGCGATCCGGCGCGCGACGACGCGCTCCGTGCCGCCGCCGATCGAGCCGGGGTCGACGTGGAGACCGTCGCGCTCGACGTCAGCGACGAGGACTCGGTCCGGGCCGCCGTGGCCCGGGTGGCAGACACGGCCGGTGGGATCGACATCGTGGTGAACAACGCCGGGATCGAGGTACGCGGTCCCATCCACCTGATCAGCGACCGCGAGGCCCGCGCCCAGTTCGACACCAACGTCTTCGGGGTCCTCAACGTGGTGCGAGCGACCGTGCCGCACCTGCGCGACGCGGACGACGGTGTGATCGTGAACATCAGCTCGGTCGCGGGGGTGATGGCTCGACCCTTCGCCGGTGTCTACGCCGCGTCGAAGCACGCCGTCGAGGCCGTCACCGAGGCGCTCCACTTCGAACTCGGGCTCGAGGGCATCCGCGTCCACGCCATCGAGCCCGGCCAGTTCGACACCGAGCTGGCTGCGAACACCGCGACGGCCGAACGCTTCACCGCGGCCGAGGAGCCGCACTGGTCGATGTCCCGGACGCTCGACGAACGGGTGCACGGACTGGTTCCGGGCGGGGAGCGAGCCGACCCGCACGCGGTGGTGCGAGCGATCGCCGATGCAGTCGAGGACCCCGCGACGCCGTTGCGCATCCCCGTCGGCGGCGACACCGAACTGATCCTCGCGGCCCGGGCCGGCAACACGTTCGAGGAGTACGAGATCATCATGCGCACCTTCCTCGACTTCTGGGAGGGGCACCGGGGCGGTCCTCGGTAGCCTTGGACCGGTGACCGCGACGATGAAGGCCAACGACCAGTGTTTCTGCGGCTCCGGTCGCAAGTTCAAGCGCTGCCACAAGGCCAGCTTCGAGCCCGTCCGTCCCGGAACCGTCGGGCCACGACGCGAGGTCCCCGCCGACATCACGGTGCCGTCGTACATCACCGAGGGCGAGGTCGTCCGCTGGGAGGAACCGGCCGTCAAGAGCGCCGACGTGATCGAGCGGATGCGCCGCACCGGTGCCGATGCCGCGAAGGTCCTGGCCCTCACCGGGTCGGCGGTCGAGCCCGGGATCACCACCGACGAACTCGACCGCATCTGTCACGAGGCCACGGTCGGTCTCGGGGCGTACCCGAGCCCCCTCGGCTACGGCGAACCCCCGTTTCCGAAGTCGATCTGCTCGTCCTTGAACGAGGTCATCTGTCACGGCATCCCCGACGACCGCGAGCTCCGCGACGGTGACATCCTCAACCTCGACGTCACCATCTTCCGCGAGGGCGTGCACGGCGACACCAACCGCACCTTCCTCGTCGGCGATGTCGACCCCGAGTCGAAGCGTCTCGTCCGCGTCACCCACGAATGCCTCGAACGGGCGATCGAGACCGTGGCGCCGGGCCAGCCCTTCAACGTGATCGGACGCGCCATCCAGTCACACGCCGAGGCCGAGGGGTTCGGGGTCGTCCGGGCCTTCGTCGGTCACGGGATCGGCGAGCAGTTCCACACCGACATCCACGTCCCGCACTACTACGAGCCGCGTCTGACCCAGGTGATGGAGCCCGGCATGACGTTCACGATCGAGCCGATGATCACCGTCGGCGCCTACGACCACCACATCTGGGACGACCGGTGGACCGCGGTCACCATCGACCGCAAGCGCACCGCGCAGTTCGAGCACACGCTCCTCGTGACCGACGACGGTGTCGAGGTGCTCACCCCGTGGCCCGACGCCTGACGTCTCGCGTGCTCAGTCGAGGCTGATCACCACGCCACGGTCCCCGTAGGGGATGCGGTTCCCTTTGACGATCCCGCCGATGCTGCCCAACAGCTTCGTGATCCTGGTCTGGAACCCGTACTTGTCCTTGATCTTGCGTTGGATCTCGTCGTACTGCGGATCGCCCGCGGCGACGAGCCGGGCGGTCCCGTCGGTCGGCGCCGATCCGACCGCGACGTTGCCGCGGACATCGCACGGCTGCACGACGACCCGTTGCGTGTGCGCCAACCGCTTGGCTTTGCCGGATCCGGAACTGGTCCAGAAACCGAACGCTCCGTCGTCGAGGGGAGCGGACCACACCACGGTGTCGACCGCCACGCCGCTGCGCCGGTAGGTGGTCAACAGGACGTACGTCTCGTCGCCGAGGCCCATGCGAGGGACGGTACTCCTGCTCAGGTGGAGACCGCGGCGAGCGCAGGCGAGAGGTCTCCCCGGCCGACCACGTGCACGTCGTCGAGGCCGAGCCACGTCGCCATCGTCCGCAACTCGTCGCGAAGCCGCTCCGCCACGTCGACCTCGTCGGTGCCGCGCGCGGCGAGGTCCTCCTCGGCGTGGGCGGACTGCACCAAGAGCCGACGGCCGGCGCGGTCGGCCTTGAGATCGACCCGTGCGACGTAGGTGTCGCCCAGCAGGAACGGGAGGACGTAGTACCCGTGGATCCGCTTGTGCTTCGGGACGTAGATCTCGATCCGGTAGCGGAAGTCGTGGAGCCGCTCGATCCGATCGCGCTCCCACATCGCCGAGTCGAACGGTGACACCAGGGCGCAGGCGTCGACGCGTCGGGGGAGCGTGACGTCCGGTGACCGATAGGCGGTCTCGTGCCAACCCTCCACCTCGACCCGTTCCAGGCTGCCTTCGGCCGCGAGGTCGTCGAGGTGGCGCCGTGCGAGCCGGATCGGTTGTCGCCAGACGTCGGCGAGATCGCGGGCCGTCCCCACCCCGTGCATGCGAGCGGCCTGCAACAACAGCGTCCGGTGGGCGACGTCGGGCTCCGGGTCCGGGAGATCGAGCACGGCGCGCGGCACCGCCGCGTCGGGTGCGCAGTAGACCCGTTCGAAGTTGCCGCGGCGCAGGGCGCCGACCCGGCCGCTCCAGAAGAGGAACTCGAGCGCACGCTTGGTGTCGCCCCATCCCCACCACGGGCCCTTGCGCTGACCGGTGTCGTCGAGCTCGCCTGCGCTCCACGGGCCGTTGTCGAGGATCTCCCGCTCGAGCGAGCGCACCAGGTCGGGATGCTCGCGCTCCATGCGGGCCAGACTTCCCCAGTCGTGGTCGTCGCGCATGCGCCACCGCAGGTGCGGATGGAAACGCGTGGCCACCAGCGACGCGACGTGACCCCAGTACTCGAACAGCTCGCGGTCGCGGTAGGCGACGGCGTCGAACAACGCGGTGTCGTAGGGCCCCAGCCGGGAGAAGACCGTGAGGTACTGCGTCCGGGCCAGGACGTTGACCGAGTCGATCTGGATGAGCCCGAGCTGATCGACCACGCGACGCAGGTGCCGGCGGTCGACCCGACCGGTGGGTCGGGCGACGTCGAGGCCCTGGGCGCGGAGGGCGATCCGGCGTGCCTGCGCAGCGGAGAGCGATCCGGTTCGGGTCATGGGTCGGAGCCTGCCATGGGACAGGCAGTACGCTTCGGACAACTTTGACGCGAATGAAGGGTTGCTCCGAAATGGGTTACAAGGTGGTCGTCGACTTCGATCTGTGCGAGTCGAATGCGATCTGCATGGGCGTCGCGCCCGAGGTCTTCGAGGTCCGCGACGACGATTTCCTGTACGTCCTCCAGGAGGAGCCGGGCGCCGATCTGCGCGAGAAGGTCGAAGAAGCCGTGCGTCGTTGCCCGAAGCAGGCCATCTCGATCGCCGACGATTGAGGTTGCGCCACGCGGGGGAGCGCGCCCGTGCATGACATCGTGGTCGTCGGTGGCTCGATCGCCGGATTCACCGCTGCCTCGGAACTGCGAGCTGCAGGCTTCGACGGACGGATCCGGATCATCGGCGACGAGCCCATCCGTACCTACGAGCGGCCCCCGCTCTCCAAAGGAGTGCTCGCCGGCGACGACGCCGACTCGACGTCGTGGACGGCAGCCACCGCAGACGATCTGGAGATCGACTGGCTGCTCGGCGAGCACGCATCGTCGCTCGACGTCGACGGCCGGGTGATCGGGCTCCGCGGCGGCGACTCCATCGCGTTCGACGGGCTGGTCATCGCGTCGGGAGCCTCGCCACGCCGCCTGCGAGATCAAAGAGACCTGGGCGGCATCCACGTCGTCCGGTCGCTCGACGACGCGCTCGGTCTCCGTGCCGACCTCGACGCCGGCGCCGAACGCGTCGTCGTCGTCGGCGCCGGTTTCATCGGTGCCGAGGTCGCGGCCACCTGCCGCGGGCGTGGTCACGACGTCACGATCGTCGAGCCCCTCGAGCAGCCGTTGGTGCGTGTGCTCGGGACCGAGATCGGCGCCGCCGTCGCCGCGGTGCACCGGTCCCAGGGCGTGGACCTCCGACTCGGCGTCGGCGTCGACGCGTTGGAGGGCACCGATCGCATCGAGTCCGTCCGACTGTCCGACGGTTCCCGCGTCGCCGCCGATGTCGTCGTGGTGGGTATCGGGGTGGTGCCCAACACCGGATGGCTCGACGGTTCCGGACTGCCCGTCGACGACGGCGTCGTCGCCGACTCCACGTGTCTGGTGGCGCCGGGGATCGTGGCCTGCGGAGACGTTGCCCGGTGGGACAGCCCCCGGTACGGGCCGGTGCGCATCGAGCACTGGGACCACGCGGCCGAGATGGGTCGGGCCGCTGGCCTGCGCCTGCTGGCGGACGACGCCGACGCAGCCGACTTCGATCCGGTGCCGTGGTTCTGGTCGGACCAGTACGACGTGCGCCTACAGCTGGCGGGCCGTGCCGACGGGGCGATGGCGGTGGTGCACGGGTCGGTCGACGAGGGGAAGTTCGTCGCCCTCTACGGCCGCGACGGGATGGTCACCGGGGCGCTGGGGTGGAACTGGCCGGCGAAGACCGTGCGCTACCGGATGGCGCTCGAGACGGGCCTGTCGTGGGACGAGGCGGTGTCGTGACCGCCCTCGCCGGCGCGCTCGTGGCGGCCACCTTGGTCGTCGCGGTGTTCGACTGGTTCGCCGTCGCTCGGGACGAGCAACGACTCGAGTTCGTGATGAAGCCGCTGACGATGGTGGTGCTGATCGCTGCAGCGTTGGCACTCGACGACGTCGACGGCACTGCTCGCACGTGGTTCGTGGTCGCGCTGGTCTTCTCCCTCGCCGGCGACGTGTTCCTCATGGTCCCGCGCGATCTCTTCGTCCCCGGACTGGCGTCGTTCCTCGTCGGTCATCTGGCCTACATCGTCGGCCTCCGGTCGTTCGAGACCTCGACTGGCGGGCTCGTCATCGGGCTCGTCGTGGTCCTGCTCGCCATCCCGGTGCTCGGGCTGCGGATCGCCAAGGCGGTCCGATCGAGCGACGAGCCGGAGCTGCTCGCCCCCGTCATCGCCTACATGGCCGTGATCTCGGTCATGGTCGTGTCCGCATCGTCGACCGGGAATCCGGTGGCGATCGCCGGCGCCGTGTCGTTCTACGCCAGCGATGCGCTCATCGCATGGACCCGCTTCATCACCGACTTCCGGTGGGGGAGGACCGCCGTGATGGTCACCTATCACCTGGCCCAGGTCGGCCTGGTCCTCTCGCTGGTGTGAACATCGGCCGGTACCCGGTGCGTCACGTCCGGTGGTCGGCCAGGATGCGACTCATGTCGCGCACCGCTCGGAGTGTCCCCTTCACCGTCCCCGTCACCTTCGAGCGTCCGGACCGCTCGGCATACGGCACGTCGACCTCGGCGATGCGCCAGCCCGCCTCCTGGGCCAACACCACCATCTCGAGCGGCCAGCCGAAGCGTCGGTCGGTCATCCCCAGGTCGAGGAGTGCCTGTCGCCCCACCGCGCGCATCGGTCCGATGTCACGTAGCGACGAACCACTCCGTCGGTTGAGTTCGGCCGAGAGCACGCGGTTCGCCAGGCGGGCGTGGACCGGCCAGGCGCCGTGGGCGGCGATGCGTCGACCCATCACCAGGTCGTGCGTTCCCCCGACGACGGGGTCCGCCACTCGTGGGAGGTCGGCGGGGTCGAGCGAGCCGTCGCCGTCCATGAAACACACGACCGCGTCGTCCGCAGCCTCCAACCCGGCCCAGCACGCTGCGCCGAACCCGCGTCGGGGTTCGACCACGACCATGGCGCCGGCCTCGGCGGCGATGGTCCCGGAGCCGTCCGTCGACCCGTTGTCGACGACGATGGCCCGGTAGGTCGCTGGCATGGCGGCCACGACCCCACCGATCGCCTCGGCTTCGTCGAGCACCGGGATGATGACGTCGGGCACGGACGGCGAGCCTACGGTCAACCGCGTGCTCGTCACCGGTGGTGCGGGATTCATCGGTTCCCACGTCGTCGACGAACTCCTCGCCCGAGGGGTGGAGGTCGTGGTCCTCGACCGCCTGGCTGCCGACGTCCACCCGACCCGCCCGGTGATCGCCGACGGTGTCGAGTTGATCGAGCGTGACGTGTGCGACCCCGACGCCTGGGAGACCGCTCTCGCCGGCGTCGACGCCGTGTGCCACCAGGCGGCACGGGTGGGCCTCGGCGTCGACTTCGGCGACGTGACGTCGTACGTCGCCGACAACGACACCGGTACCGCCGTGGGGCTCTCCGTGCTCCACCGGCGCGGGTTCACCGGGCGGTTCGTCCTCGCCTCGTCGATGGTCGTCTATGGCGAAGGCCGCTATCGCTGCGCCGAACACGGCCTGGTCCGGCCCGGTGTCCGGTCGGTCGCGTCCCTCGAGGCCGGCGACTACGAGCCGCCCTGTCCGGTCTGCGCAGCGCCGCTCGACTGGGAACTCGTCCCCGAGGACGCTCCGCTCGACCCTCGCAACGTCTACGCCGCGACCAAGTTGCACCAGGAACATCTGTGCGCGGCGTTCGAGCGAGAACACGACGTCTCGGTGGTGTCGTTGCGCTATCACAACGTCTACGGACCACGAATGCCCCGTGACACCCCCTACGCCGGGGTGGCCAGCATCTTCCGGTCGGCGCTCGAGCGGGGTGAGGTTCCCCGGGTCTTCGAGGACGGTGGTCAACAGCGTGACTTCGTGCACGTGGGAGACGTGGCTCGTGCCAACGTGGCGGCGCTGACAGCACCCGACGTCCACGGAGCCTTCAACGTCTGCAGCGGCGAGCCGCACACCGTGCTCGACATGGCCGCGGCGCTGTGCGACGCGTTCGGCGCCGACGAACCCGACGTGGTCGGTGGCTACCGGCTGGGCGATGTCCGCCACGTGGTCGCATCGCCGAAGCGAGCCGCCGACGGGTTGGGGTTCCGCGCCTCGGTCACCTTCGCTGATGGCATGCGGGAGTTCGCCACCGCCACCTTGCGCTGACCTCGGTCACCAGATGCGGGTGAAGCAGCGGCTGTCTCGGGGCCCCGGCGCCCAGAATCCCCACGCGCCGGCGGCCGCACGACGGGTGTGATCGGTCCATCGGATGACCGAGGGTTCTGCCACCCGACGCACGGTCTGGACCACGCCGCCCTCGAAGAACTGGTAGCCGGCCCAGGTGCCGGGAAAGTCCTTGGTCGACCCGACTTCGGTCACGGTGACCGGCCCGAGGTCGTACCGGCGATGCCGGTGCGTGTGGCCGGACGTCACGATCGTCCGCGGATTGGCGGTGCCGAGCGACCGGAGGAATCGGCGACTGGACGGTTGGGGGATCCCGAGCGGCACGTACGTCGGGACCAGGTGTCGTGTCAGTTGGTGGTGGAGGGCGACGAAGACCGGCGTGTCGGCTTCTCGGGCACGGGCGAGCACCTCGGGTCCGTTGCGCAGGTCGCCCATCTCCTTGCCGGCACGGGACGTGTCGGCGAGCACCAGGCGTACGCCGTCACGGTCGATCGTCCGCACGCCGTCCACGAGATGCAGGCCGACGTCGGCGGCGCCGAGCACCGGTTCGACGGCGCCTCGGGACTTCGCTTCGTGGTTGCCCGGGATGAGGTCGACGGGAATCGACAGCCCTCCCAGCACGTCGGCCGCGAGCGACCACTTCTCCTTGTCGCTCGCGTCGACGAGGTCACCCTTGACCACCAGATGCTGTGCACCCCAGTAGAGCGCCTCGCTCCGCGCTGCCCGCAGACACCGCACGGCGTGGGGAACGGGAGCGGGCGGGATCTCGGCCATGGTGTGGAAGTAGCCGGTGGCCTTCGACCCCACGTGGGCGTCGCTCACCGTGGCGAGCCGGAACAGCTCCTCGCCGGGTGGCGTCGCGAGGGTGGCGGCGGTCCGCGTGTGCTCACGACCGGCGACACCGACCCCCGTGAGTTCGATCCGGTGCTCGGTGCCGCTCGCCAGGCCGTGGATCACGTGCGAGCCGGGCCCGCCGTCGGCGAGGACCTCGGACACGTGGTCCCCACAGCGAACCCGCACCGGGCCCGGCCCCAGCCGCGACCAGGTGAGTTGGATCCAGTCGGTGCCGACACCGAAGACCGTCAGCCGATGGGGCGTGCGCGGGGGGCCTTCGCTCCTCGGTTCGGGCGGCACGGCATGGCGGTGGAAGTTGGCGATGCGGACGAGCGTCGGGTGCTCGTGCGAGTGGATCGGCATGCAGGGTCAGCGCAGGCCGGCGACGAGCCGGTCGCGCTCGCGTTCTGCCAGAGCGACCGACACCCACATCCGTTCCAGGTGCTGGGCGATGGCCTTCTCGGCGTTCGGCACGCGATTGTCGTCGAGGAACGCTGCCGCCGACGTCGCGGTCGCGCGGTCATGGATCGCGGTGACGCCCTCGACCATCCGGTGCACGGAGTTGAACGGCAGCCGCTCCAACAACGACCCCCACGATCGGCTGACGTGGGTCCAGGCCCGGTCGCCGTGGATCCGGTTGTGGAGTGCGGCCCGGGCGGCGAATGCCAGGTTCTGACTGCGGACCTCGTCGCTGTCGATCAGTGCGAGGTAGCGATCGAAGAGCGCTGGCTCCTCGACGCGTGCTGCGGCGTAGAGGTGGCGCATCTGGTCCTGTGGTGTCGACCCGTTGCGGAACCGGTCGAGGATCGATTCGAACTGCTCGGCATCGGCGATGGCGGCCACGACCTGCAGCGCCCCGGACGCCACGCCGGGGTCGACCGATGCAGGGTCGGTCATGGACCGGTCGAACACGTCGTGGCATGCGGCGACGACGTGCGGGTCCCCGGCACCGCCGAGCATCGAGAGCACCACCCCGCGCAGTGCCCGCCGGCGATCGTCGTCGCCGGGCTGCACGTCGAGACCGAGTGCCTCCCACAGCGGCGCCAGCGTCGCTCGTTGCCAGTCGTTCCAGGCGTCCCGGTCCGCGTGCGGGACGACGTTGTCGAGGGTGCCGAGCGCCTCCGCCCCGAGCTGCCAGATCGACAGGTCCTCCTCGCCGATGGCGGCCACGCGGGCAACGGTCCGTGCCAGGTCGGGCCCGGGAACGTCGCCGCGGAGGCAGAGCGCGAGGGCGTCGTCGAGGACGGCGTACCGTTCGAGCGGTTCGAGCGTGGCGAGATCGTCGAGCAGTCCTTCGTGGAGCACGCTGTCGTAGGCCACCCGGTAGAAGCCATGGCCGCCTGCGTTCGCCATGATCGTGCCGCTGGCGTTCGCGATCGAGGTCTCTCCACCGTCCAGCACCAGCCGATCGACTCCCGTGCCGTGACGGACCACGACCGGGATGTGCCAGCGGGCATCCGTGCTGGAGCCGTCGTAGCGGAACACCTGCTGACGGAGACGGAGCGACCCGGCTGCGTCGGTCGAGACCTCGACCAGGGGGAAACCGCCCTGGAAGATCCACGAGTCCATCATCGCCCGGACCGGTTCGCCGGTCTCGGCCTCGAGCGCATCCCAGAGATCCCCGGTCTCGGTGTTCCCGAACTGGTGGGTCTGGAGGTACCGCCGGATGCCGTCGCGGAAGGCATCCTCGCCGAGGTACTGCTCGAGCATGCGGACGACGGCCGACCCCTTCTGGTACGTCAGGACGTCGAACATGCCCTCGGCGTCGGCGGGGGAGTGCACGGGGAACTCGATCGGCCGGGTCGCGACGAGCGCGTCGGTGTCGAAGGCGGCCGACCGTTCGCGGCCGAAGTGCATCCAGCGCTCCCACTGCGGCCGGTACGCGGCGGAGCACTTCATCTCCATGAACGTGGCGAAGGCCTCGTTCAACCAGATGCCGTTCCACCACGACATGGTCACCAGGTCGCCGAACCACATGTGGGCCAGTTCGTGCGCGATCACGTCGACCACGTTCAACAGCTCGGACTGTGTCGCCGTGGTCGGATCGACGAGGAGGAGCGCCTCCCGGTACGTGACGCACCCGAGGTTCTCCATGGCCCCGAAGGCGAAGTCGGGGACGGCGACCATGTCCATCTTCTCGCCCGGGTAGACGATGCCGTAGTAGTCCGCGAAGTACTCGAGTGCGAACGCCCCGACGTCGAGCGCGAACTGTGCCAGATGGGCCTGACCGGGGCGATGCACGACCCGGAGTGGGACGCCCGCGACGTCGACGGGAGCGGTTGCCTCGAGTGGACCGACGACGAAGGCCACCAGGTAGGTCGACATGGGCATGGTCTCGGCGAACGTGATCCGTACCCGGCCTCCGTCGACGGCTTCGCGGGACAGCTCCGGCCCGTTGGAGATCGCGAAGAGGTCGTCGGCCACCTCGAGCGTCACCGCATAGACGGCCTTGTGGGCCGGCTCGTCCCAGCACGGGAACGCCCGCCGGGCGTCGGTGGCCTCGAACTGGGTGACCGCGATCGTCCTGCTGGCGCCGTCGTCATCGGTGAACGTCGACCGGTAGAAGCCACGGAGCTTGTCGTTGAGGATGCCGTCGAAGCGGACGTGCAGGGTGACGGCACCGGGCGCGAGCGTCGTGTCGACGTCGAAGCGCGCCTGCTCCGCCTCGGGATCGAGCGTGGTGGTGGCCTGGTGGCGGGTTCCATCGGAGAGTTCGACGGCGGCGTCGATGACGGTGAGTTCGGCCGCGTTGCAGATCAGGTGATCCGTCGCCTCGTGCACCGTCAACTCGATGGCCACGGTCCCCGAGAACGATGCGGTCTCGAGGTCAGGAGCGATCGAGAGCGTGTACCGATCGGGCGTGACGTCGACCGGGAGGCGGAGCGTGTCCGGGGCCGTGGGCATCCGCCCCACGGTACCGGTGATGCGGGTGTCGTGACGCCTGGCGGCGTCGCCGATTCGCGAGGGGTCGGTGTACGGTCGCCGCCCGTGAACATCGCACACGACGACCACCACGACCTCCCCAAGCGCGACGACGGCACCACGCTCGACATCGTGGGGATCGGCAACGCACTCGTCGACGTCCTCAGCCACGAACACGAGGACTTCATCGCCGGCACCGGCCTGCTCAAGGGGGCCATGACCCTCATCGAGACCGACCGAGCGACCGAGCTGTACGACGCCATGGGACCCGGCATCGAGGTGTCCGGGGGTTCGGCGGCCAACACCGTCGCCGGCGTCGCCAGTTTCGGTGGACGGGCGGGGTACCTCGGCAAGGTGTTCGACGACCAGCTCGGCGTGGTCTTCGCGCACGACATGCGGGCCAACGGGGTCGTGTTCCAGTCGCCGGCCGCGGTCGTCGGCCCCCCGACCGGTCGCTGCCTCATCGTCGTGACACCCGACGCCGAACGCACGATGAACACCTTCCTGGGTGCCTCCTCGATGTTCGGGCCCGAAGACGTCGACGAGGACCTGGTCGCGTCCGGGCGGATCACCTACCTCGAGGGTTACCTGTTCGACCGGGACGAGGCCAAGGCCGCGTATCGCCGAGCGTCCGACATCGCGCACGCTGCCGGTCGTCAGGTCGCGCTGACCCTGTCCGACACCTTCTGTGTCGAACGCCATCTGGACGAGTGGCGGGTGCTGGTCACCGAGTCCGTCGACGTGCTGTTCGCCAACGAGGCCGAGATCGAGGCGCTCTACGGGGTCCAGCTCCACGAGGCAGTCGAACGGGCCAGGACCGAGGTCGAGATCACCTGCGTGACCCTCGGGGCACGTGGATCGCTCATCGTGACCCCCGACGAGATCGTCGAGGTCCCGGCCGAGCCGGTCGCACACGTCGTCGACACGACCGGCGCGGGGGACCTGTACGCATCGGGCGTCCTGTACGGGCTCAGCCAGGGGCTCCCGCTCGCAGAGTGCGGGCGACTCGGGTCGATCGCCGCGTCGGCGGTCATCGGCCACACCGGTGCACGTCCTGGGCAGTCGCTCGCCCAGCTGACATGAGCACGAGTCCCTACGACCGGGCCGCGGAAGCGGCGGATGCCCTCGCCGAGCGCACCGGGTACGACCGCCACGACGTCGCGGTGGTCCTGGGATCCGGCTGGCGCCCGGCGGCGGATGCCATGGGAACCCCGGACGTGGTGGTGTCGTCGCATGATCTCCCGGGGTTCCCCGAACCCCTGGTCGCCGGCCACGGTGGCGAGTTGCGTTCGCTCGCCGTCGGTGACCGACGCGTCCTGATCTCCCTGGGGCGGGTGCACGCCTACGAAGGCCACGACCTCACCGAGGTCGTGCACGGGGTCCGGACCGCGGTCCTGGCGGGTTGTTCGACCGTCGTCCTCACCAACGCAGCCGGCGGGTTGGGCGAAGGGCAGTCGATCGGCCAGCCGGTGTTGATCGCCGACCACCTCAACCTCACGGGACGATCGCCGCTCACCGGCCCGGCACCGGATGCCGATGTCGGACCGCGGTTCCCGGACATGAGCGACGCGTACTCGTCGAGGCTCCGCTCGCTCGCGAAGTCGTTGGATCCCTCGCTGGCTGAGGGCATCTACGCCGGTGTGGTCGGCCCCCACTACGAGACGCCGGCAGAGATCCGGATGCTCCAGGTGCTCGGAGCAGACCTGGTTGGCATGTCGACGGTGCACGAGACCATCGCGGCCGTGCACCTCGGCGCCGAGGTCTTGGGCATCTCGCTGGTGACGAACCTCGCCGCCGGACTCGGCGATGCGCTCGACCACGACGATGTGCTGGCCGTGGCCGGTGAGTCTGCGGGTCGGATGGGTGACCTGCTCGCACGGTTGGTGCCCGAGCTGTGATCGATCCGGCCCTGCGTACGAGGGCCGAGGCGTGGCGTGACGACGATCCCGATCCGGACACCGTCGCAGAGATCGACCGACTGCTGGCCGAGGACGACGAGGCGGCGCTCCGGTCGCGCTTCGAACACCCCCTGACGTTCGGCACCGCCGGGTTGCGCGGTGCCCTCGGGGCCGGGCCAGGACGGATGAACCGAGCGGTGGTCCGCACGACCGCGTCGGCCATCTGTGCATGGCTGGACGAGCGCGGGATCGCGGGTCCGGTGGTCGTGGGTCGCGATGCCCGCCATGGCTCGGCGGCGTTCGCGGAGGACACCGTCCGCGTCGTCGCCGCGACCGGGCGCCAGGCGTTGCGGTGGCCCGACCCGGTACCCACACCGCTGCTCGCGTTCGCCGTCCTCGACACGGGTGCTGCTGCCGGCGTCATGGTGACGGCCAGCCACAACCCGCCACAGGACAACGGCTACAAGGTCTACGCCGCGCACGGCGCGCAGATCGCGCCGCCGACCGACGCCGAGATCGCCGCCCAC
>JBFIHN010000017.1:0-16984 GCA_041601775.1 Acidimicrobiales bacterium | reverse complement strand
GGTGCGGCGCGAGCTCAACATCGCCGAACGCGAGCTGGCGAAGGCGACCAAGGTCGTCGACGCGTTGTCGGTCCGCCTCGAGGCCGCCATCGGCGACCACGAGGCACTCGCCGACCTGGGTCGTCAGATGGCCGCGGCCCGTGACGCGGTCGACACGGCAGAAGAGCGCTGGCTGGCACTGGCCGAGGAGGCCGAGGAGGTCAACCCCGGCCTCCTGTGACGCCTGCCGGCCAGACCCCTGCCGGTCAGCCGGTCTTGCGGTGGGCGCGGAGGTCGAGGAACGCCGCCGTCGACGCGTGGGCACGCTCGATCAGCTCGGCGGTCCGCCCGAAGTCGTTCCGTTTCATCGAGCCGGGATCGATGCCGGGGAGCACGACCACGTCGACGTCGTCGGGTGTGCGGGCGAGGTCCTCGTCGAACCGGAAGTTCCGGGCGATCGAGAACGACTGCAACAACACGTCGATGGGGCGCTTGGGTACGGCTCGTGGGCGGTCGAAGTTGCCCACGTGCAGGACGATGATCCGGTCCACGCCGTGGTGGAGGGCCCGCGAGATCGGGACGTTGTCGACCACGGCGCCGTCGATGTAGTGCTCGCCGTCGATCTCGACCGGGGGGAGGGCCGCCGGGAGCGCCGCCGACGCCAGTACGGCCTGGTCGACACGGCCGCGGTCGAACCAGTGGGCGCGGCCCGTGCGCAGGTTGGTGGCGACGCACTCGAAGGGGATCGGGTAGTCCTCGAGGCGTTCGTGGGGAGCGCACCGCTCGATCAGGGAACGGATGCCGCCGTCGGGGTAGAGGCTCGACGCCTTCCGCAGCAGCATCCACGGCCCGGTCATCTTCGTGGCCGGGAACAGGTCGTCGCTGCGGACGTCGAGCCAGATCCGCCGGAGCCGTTCGACCCCGTCCGGGCTCGGGTCGGCGGCCACCGCCAGCCCGTTGAGCGATCCCACCGAAGCGCCGACCACCAGATCGGGGACCTCGCCCCGGTCGGCGAGGGCCCGCAGCATGCCGACCTGGACACTGCCCAGGTTCCCTCCGCCGCCGAGGACCCACGCCGTGCGCGGCCGCCGTCGCGTCGCCAGATCCGTGACCGTCATCGTGCCTCCCTCTCCCGTGGAGAGCATCGGACCGCGTCGGCGATCACCGAAGCCGTCGACATCCAATTGTCATGCAGGATCGCCCGGAACGGTCGGGCCCCGATCCGGCGAACAGCGTCGACGAGGGCGTGACTAGCCTCCGCCGACATGACGGGACTCGACGGCAGGATCGCACTCGTGACCGGGGGAGGTCGGGGCGCAGGGCGTGCCATCGCGCTCGGCCTGGCGGCAGACGGCGCCGACGTGGCGGTGAACTACCGGCGCGACGAGGAGTCGGCGGCGGCGACGGTCGCCGAGATCGAGTCGCTGGGCCGACGCGCGATCGCCGTCCGGGCGTCGGTCGACGACCCCGAGGCCGACGCGGCGATGGTCGACCGGGTCTGCGGCGAGCTGGGCCCGATCTCGATCCTGGTCAACAACGCCGGCCAGGCGAGCCGGGGGCAGTCGGTCGCGAAGACCGAGGACTGGGAGGTGGCGAAGCTCCTGGGGACCCACGCCGTCGGCCCGCACCATGTCTGTCGGCTGGTGGTGCCCCACATGCGGGCGTGCGAGCGCGGCGACATCGTGTTCATCTCGTCGGTGGCCACCGACCACCATGCGGCGAACGGCGCGCCCTACAACATGGCGAAGGCGGCGATGGAGGCCCTGGCGTTGACCCTGGCGAAGGAGGAACAGCGCAACGGGATCCGGGTCAACATCGTGGCGCCGGGCCTGATCGAGACCGAGATGGGTCGGCGTCTGGTCAAGGCCGGTGGCGTCGAGGACATCGCGACGTTGCACGCCGGTTTCCCGTTCGGACGTGTCTGCCAGCCCGACGACATCGCCGACGTCGTGCGTTTCCTCGTCGGAGCCCGGGGCTCCTACGTCAGCGGGACGCGGATCCGGGTCGATGGTGGGGGACAGGCCCCGGTGCGGTGACGTTCATGCGTGCTGGCCACGCTGACGGTTCATCTCGCCGCGGTACGACGCCGCGAGCTCGGTCTTCGCCGTCTCGGTGAGCGCCTTGCCGGCCAGCTGGAAGACCTCGTGCTCCTCCTCGTCGAGATGGTGGGTGAGCCGTTCACGCAGCTCCCTCGCCGTCGCCAGCCAGCCGGCGGAGGAGCGGTCCGTCGCCTCGAGCTCCTCGACCAGCTCCTCGAGTTCGTGGTGCTCCGCGATCGAGTGCCGTGCCTGGTCCTGGGTCAGGTCGTGTTCCATCAGCGGCAGGTAGAAGAAGCGCTCCTCGGCGTCGGCGTGGGCCGCCAGCTCGGTCTTCAGGCGGTCGAACACCGCCGACCGGACGTCGGAGTCGCCCTCGGTCTGCACCAACTCGGCGCCCAACGAACGCTGCAGCTCGTGGTCGTGGCGGAGGGCGTCGAAAACGGTCTGGTCGGGCACGGTCGGCTCCTGGGTCGCAATGGCGGATGCGCTGGCACCTACCCCACGCCTGCGGGATCCAGACCGTCAGCGTCCGCGGAACTCCGGGTCGCGACCCTCGGCGAAGCTCGAGATCCCCTCGAAGAAGTCCTTGGTCCCGAAGAGCTGCATGGTCTGGAGCAGCACGTGATGGGTGTGGGCCGGGAAGTCCTCGGTGAGGCCGTGTCGGTACAGACGCTTCATCGCTCGGATGGCGAGCGGGGCGTTGGCGGCGATCTCGCGGGCCCAGGCGTGGGCCTCGTCCACGAGTCGGTCGTCGGGGACCACGGCGTTGGCCAGGCCGATGTCCTTCGAGGCCGCGGCGTCGAGGTCCCGGCCGAGGAACCCGATCTCGGCGGCCTTGGCCCAACCGACGAGCCGGGGGAGATACCAGGTGCCGCCGGACTCGGGGACCACCCCGCGCTTGGCGAAGCCGGGCAGCAGACGCGACGACTCGCCGAGCAGCCGCATGTCGCAGCCGAGCGCGAGATCGAGCCCGTAGCCGGCAGCGGCGCCGTTCACGGCGGCGATGATCGGGGTGTCGATCTCGAAGAGGATCGACGTCGGCAGCGAGCGGGTGTTCTGGAGCACCGTGGCGCCGCCGCCACCGTCGCCAGCGGACCCGCCGATGCCCGTCCCCGACATCGCGTCCTTGATGTCGAGCCCGGAGCAGAATCCCTTGCCGGCACCGGTGAGGACGATCGCCCGGACGTCGACCGAGTCGTCGGCCGCGGTGAGGACCTCGGAGAGCCGATGGAGCATGCGGATCGAGATGGCGTTGCGTCGGTGCGGCCGGTTGAGCGTGATGGTCGCCACGTGGTCGTCGCCGACCTCGTAGAGGACGGGGTCGGGCTCGGGGGTGTCGTCGATGTCGGTGTCAGGGGCCATCTCGGTAGCGTAGGGGGATGTCCGTCACCGAAACCGAGACTCCCGAACCGAGCGACGAGGCCGGCGACGAGGGCGTGATCCTCTCCGTCACCGAGGCAGCGATCACCAAGGTGCTCGAGCTCCGTGAGGCCGAGGACGACGCCAGCGGCCTGGCGCTGCGCGTGGCCGTGACCGGCATCGCCGGCCCCGAGTACACCTACGACCTGACCTTCGAGCCGGTGGCCGAGGCCACCGAGACCGACAACGTCTACGACCAGGGGTCCCTCCCGGTGATGGTGCCGGCCGATTCGATGGATGCGCTCCAGGGCGCGACCCTCGACCTCCCGGGCACCGACGGCCAGGGCGGTCTCGTGCTCCGCAACCCCAACCGTCCCGATCCGCTCGCCGGCGTCGAGCTCGACCTCCACGGCACCACCGCCGAGCAGGTCCAGCAGCTCCTCGAGCAGCAGATCAACCCCGGCCTCGCCGCCCACGGTGGCTTCGCCGAACTCAAGGGTGTCGAGGGCGACAAGGTCTACGTGCTCATGGGTGGTGGCTGTCAGGGCTGCGCCGTGTCGGCGATGACCCTGCGCGAAGGCATCGCCGCGTCGATCACGAGTGCGATCCCCGAGATCACCGAGGTGATCGACGTCACCGACCACGACGCGGGCGAGAACCCCTACTACTCGTGAACGCGACCGGCTGGTGACGCGACGAGGCCCGGACCGTGGTCCGGGCCTCTCCCCCTGGTCGCCCCCACTGAGGTGACAACAGACACAGGATTCCGCATCTGGACGCGAAGTGCAAGCTGACGGCGCGCGAACGTCGCGATCGTCGGTCGTTCCGACCAGTTGCGGCCAGTCGTGCCGGCCGGGTTTCTCGGATCTCGTCGCAGGGACGGAGAGAAACCCATTGCACGGGACGCCCCCACTGGGGTCGGATAGCGAAGACGTCCCGAGCAGGGAACACAACGTCTGGGAGGGAACCGCTGACGTTGCTGACCGAGGAACGGGCGTCCCGGCCGTTCCTTGCGGTCGTCCGCGAAGTTTTTCCTACGAGGGCGACTGGGCGAGGATCGCGTTCGCCCGACGGGCCGAATCGGCGATGCCGTCGGCGTCGAGGCCGAACCCGCGGAGGATGTCGTCGACGCCGGCATGGTCGATGTAGGTGGTCGGGATGCCCAGTGTCTCGACCCGCGGGGTCGCCGAGTCGGTGCAGGCGTCGGTGATCGCGGTCGCGATCAGGGAGCCGGCGCCGCCGTTGCGGTAGCCGTCCTCGACCGTGAGGACCAACGGGTGCGCGGCGGCGTCGGCGATCATCGCCGGATCGAGCGGCGTGACGCACCGGACGTCCCACACCGTGGCCTCGATGCCGTCGGCGGCGAGCACCTCGGCCGCCGCCAGCGATGCTTCGAGCATCTTGCCGACGGAGAGGATGCAGACGCCGCTGCCCGTGCGGGCCTTGCGGCCGCGGAGGCCCGAGCCGACCTGGTCGTCGGGGACCGACGGCGCCGGTGTCTTGGCCCAGCGGATCATCACCGGTCCGTCGGTGATGTCGAGTGCGTCGTGCAACATCACCCCGATCTCCTCGTACGACGACGGGGCGAGCACCGTCATGTTGGGGACCTTGGTGAACAGGACCATGTCGAGCACCCCGTGGTGCGACGCGCCGTCGTTCCCGGTGACGCCGGCGCGGTCGAGACAGAACACCACGGGCTGGCCGTGCAGGCCGACGTCGAGGTTGACCTGGTCGAACGCCCGCGACATGAACGTCGAGTAGACGGCGACGACGGGACGCAGGCCGCCCATCGCCATGCCGGCGGCGGAGGTCACGGCGTGCTGTTCGGCGATGCCCACGTCGAAGATGCGGTCGGGGAAGCGCTCGGCGAAGGGAAGCAGCCCGGTCGAGTCGGGCATGGCGGCGGTGATGGCCACGACCTCGGGCCGGGCGTCGGCTTCCTTGATCAGCGCCTCGGTGAACGCCGCGGTGAACGACCCGGGTTTGACGGACCCGATGTCGTGCATGTGCTTGATGGCGTCGTTCTCGGCCGGGGCATAGCCACGGCCCTTCTGGGTGAGGACGTGGACGACGATCGGGCCGTCGTACTCGTGGGCGTCGCGGAGGGCCCGCTCGAGGCCTTCGACGTCGTGGCCGTCGAAGGGGCCGGTGTAGCGGATGCCGAGGTCCTCGAAGAACGCCGGCGGCTCGAAGTAGTCGCGCACACCCGCGAGGGTCGCTTCGAAGCCACGCTCGAGCCGGTCGCCCAGGAGCGGGACCTCGCGCAGGAGCTTCTCGATGCGTGCCCGGTTGCGGAGGTAGCGGGGGTCGAGACGGATGCGGGCCAGGCTCTCGCCGAGCCGGCTGGCGGTCGGCGCGTAGGACCGGCCGTTGTCGTTGAGGATGATGACCGCGTTCGAGTCGCTGTGACCCAGGTTGTTGAGTCCCTCGTAGGCCATGCCCCCCGTGAGCGACCCGTCGCCGATGATGGCCACGATGCGCCGGTCGGTGATCTCGTTGTGGTCCATGGCCGTGGCCAGGCCGTGGGCGTAGCTCAAGATGGTCGAGGCATGGCTGTTCTCGACCCAGTCGTGGGGTGACTCGCTGCGGCTGGGATAGCCGGACAGGCCACCCTCCTGTCGGAGCGTGTCGAAGGACCCGCGACGCCCGGTCAGCAACTTGTGCACGTAGGCCTGGTGGCCGGTGTCCCACAGCACGATGTCGCGCGGCGACTCGAAGACCCGGTGGACGGCGAGGGTGAGCTCGACCGCACCCAGGTTCGACCCGAGGTGACCGCCGGCGGGGGAGGCATCGACCGCATCCACGATGAAGGCCCGGATCTCGGCCGCGAGGTCGTCGAGCTGTGCGTTGCTCAGACCGCGGAGATCGGCGGGGCTGTTGATGCGATCGAGCAGCATGGGTCGAGAGGACTCCCGTGGGGGAACGTGGGCGGACGGCTCCGCCGTGCAGGGCTTCTACGGTACCGGTCACGGGCGTGGAGGGGCGACGCAGGTGGCCCATCGCCGGGTGCCGTCTAGATTCGTCCCGATGGGGTCGATCGAGCGTGCCCGCGAAGAGGGCCAGGGAGTCATCGGCGCGATCCGGCGCTCGCTGACCGAGCGGGCGGCTTCGCTGCTGAAGGAGCATCCGGACTTCGCCGAGGGCGCGGCCGAGGTCGGCCTGGTCGACAAGGCCTGGCTCGACGATCCGACCGGGCACCCGATCCGCACGGCGACCTCACTCGATGTCGTGCAGCGGTTCCTCGAGCGATCGGTGGAACGGGAGCCGTCGCTCATCGCGACCATGGGCCTCAACGCGATCCAGCTCCTGTCGCTGGAGTCGGAGGGAGACGTTGGTGGGGGTCAGGCCCATCCGATGACGATCGTCTTCACCGACCTCGAGGGCTTCACCCGGTTCACGGCCAGAGAGGGCGACGCCGCGGCCCGGGCCCTGCTCGACCGGCATCACAAGTCGGTGGGCCCGGTGATCCGGAGTCGTGGTGGCCGGATCGTCAAGAAGATCGGCGACGGGCTGCTGATCACGTTCTCCGCGCCCGAGGCGGCGGTGCTTGCCGCGATCGAGGTCGGCGAGGCCGACGACGGTGATCTCCGGCTCCGTGCCGGTGTCCATCACGGCGAGGCCGTCCTCATGGGCGACGACCTCATCGGCCACGACGTCAACCTGGCGGCCCGCGTGGCCGACTCCGCCAAGGGTGGCGAGGTCCTGGCGACCACCGACGTCCGTTCGGCCGTCGGTCCGATCGACGGGGTGCGCTTCGGGCGGGCGCGTCGGCGCAGCTTCAAGGGCGTCTCCGAGTCGGTGTCGGTCTGTCCCGTGTCACGCGCACGCTGAGGTGGGCACATGAGCGCTGAACGGCCACGGGACATGTCCATGGCCGACGTCATCGCACTCCAGCAAGAGGCGTGTGCGCGGGCCGGATCGAGCCGGTACGCCGAGATCCTGTCGGCGATCGGGACGGACTACGAAGCCGGCGGCTCCAGTGCGGCGTTGTTGGGCCCGTGGACGGCCAACGCCCTCGCCGACGCCATCCCGCTGCGACTGCTCGCCGCCGTGCACCGGATCGTGCTCGACGGGCGGGCACCGGAGCTGGCCCGGTACTACCCGAGTGCGGGCGGCACCGACGACGGCGACGCCAGCGCGGCCTTCCTCGGTGTGCTCGGTGACCACCACGAGGAGATCGCCGCCGGGATGCACGCCGGGGTCCAGACCAACGAGGTCGGACGGGCGTGCTCGCTCGTCGGTGGCTTCCACCTCGTGGCGGCCGAGACCGCGATGCCGCTGCGGATCCTCGAGGTCGGCGCCAGCGGTGGGCTGTTGCTGCGGTGGGACCACTTCACCTACACCGCGGGAGATCGGCGGTGGGGCGGCGATGCCGGACTCCGTTTCGACGACCCGTGGACCGGCCGGGTCCCCGACTTCGTCGACGACCTGCGCGTGGCGGAACGGCGTGGTTGTGACATCAACCCCATCGATCCCACCACCGCAGTCGGCGTGAACACCCTCCGCGGCTTCCTGTGGCCCGACCAGGTCCACCGCCGTCAGCGGCTCGACGCGGCGATCGAGGTCGCACGCGCCAACCCGGCGACCGTCGACCGTGCCGATGCCGGCGCCTGGGTCGACGAGCAGCTGGCCCGACGAACGCCGGGCGTGGCGACGGTCGTCTACCACTCGATCGTGCTCCAGTACCTGCCCCGCGCCAGCTTCGATCGTCTCCGGGCGGCCTTCGCCCGTGCCGGTGAACGAGCGACCGCCGACGCGCCGCTCTACTGGCTCCGCATGGAGCCGGCCGGAGTGGTGGCCGACCTGCGCCTGCGTTCGTGGCCCGGTGGCGACGATCGACTGCTCGGCACGACCGGGTTCCACGGACCGCCCGTCGACTGGTCGCCTCCCGACCCGTGAGCCGGACCGGACGGGGTCAGACGGGCAGGACGTCTCGGCGTCGTCGCTCGATCAGGTTCGCGAGACCGGCCCCGGCACCGAGCGCGACGAGTCCCCCGACAGCGTCGATCCAGTAGTGGTTGGCGGTGACGATGATCGTGAACAGCGTGAGCACCGGATACAGGTAGACGAGCATCCGCAGCCACCGTCGGCGGACGAGGGACGACAGGACGATCATCGACCACACCGACCAGCCGATGTGCATCGACGGCATGGCGGCGTACTGGTTCGTGACCGACGCCGCCTTCTCGTCGTCGAAGGAGATCCACCCGCCGTGGACGGCGAGGGTGTCGACGTAGCCGTACTCGTCGCAGCCCTCGACGATCTTCTCGCCGGGTCCGGCGGCGGCAGCGGCGTCGGGGGCGTAGAGCTGGCAGGCCCCGTACTTGCCGGGGTCGTCGAGGAGACGCGGCGGCATGAGGGAGTAGCTGGCGAAGCCGACGAGGGCCACGGCGGTGGTGAGCCCCAGCGTGTTGCGCCAGCGCGAGTAGCGGTCCTTGCCGGACCGGAACAGCCAGAACAGTGCGCCGGCCGTCACCACGAAGTGCGCGACGCCGTAGAAGACGTTCCAGACCCGGATGAACCCCAGTGCGGGCAGATCGAGATACCACTGCTGGACGGTGTCCTCGAAGTACAGGCCGAACGACTTCTCGAGATCGATGACCTGTCGGGCGTGTTCGAACGCGACCGAGGCGTCGATGTCGCCGGTGCCCTGCGAGCCGAAGAGGTTCCGGACGAAGGAGTAGACGGCGTAGAAGGCGGCGATCATCACCAGCTCGAGCCACCATCGGAGGCGGACGGTCTGGTGCGACTCCACCCCCGGGTCGGTCGGGGCCGGGGCGGTGGTCATGGACGGGGGCTCGTCATGGGTTGACGGGTGTCCGGGTCCGGCCGCCGATCGCGAACGCTGGCGCGCCGAGGAGGCTGACCGTGAGGTTGAGCAGGTAGAGCAACAGGCCCAGGGCGATGGCGTCCTCGGTGGCCACGCCGAGCGGTCCCAGGAAGAGCACGAACGCACCCTCGCGGATCCCCAGGCCGGAGATCCCGATCGGCAGCACCTGGACGATGAGCACGGCCGGGAAGAAGGCCAGCAGGGCCGTCAGGCCGGCGGGCTGGAGTCCCAGCGCCCGGGCGGCGGCGACGGCCGACAGCACGAGCACGAGCTGGTAGGCGAAGCCCGCGAGCAGGACGGCGACGGCCGACCGGGGGTGTGCCCGCATCCGGGCCAACCCGAGGTGGATCGCGCCGGCGAAGCGACGCCAGCCCTCGCGCACGGCGAACCGGGTGCCGAAACGGTCGCTGGACACGGCGACGAGCGTGAGGGCCAACAACGACAGCGTGACCACGGCGAGGCCGGTGGCGACGACGGTGGCGGTGCCGAGCTCGCGCAGGCCCGGGTTCACGGCGAGGCCGATGAGGGTGATCACGGGGAGGACGAGCCAACCGGTCACCCGCTCGAGCACCACCGAGGCGAAGGTGTCGGGCGAGCGGCCGGTGTCCTTCGCGAGGCGGCTGACCCGGAGCACGTCGCCGCCGATCGTGGTCGGCAACACGTTGGACACGAACTGTCCCGCCATCGTCAGGGAGAACAGCCGACGCATGGGTGACGGCAGCTCGAGGGCGGTGAGGACCTGCTTCCAGCGCAGCGTGGCGAGGACCATGCCGGCCATGGTCAGCGCGCCGGCGACGGCGAGCCACACGAACGTGGACGACGACGGCTCCGGGACCAACTCGCCCAGGTCGACGTCGGGTGCCTGCCACAACAGGACGGCGATCATGCCGGCGCTGACGGCGACACGGAGCGTGAGTGAGACCGCGGGATGGAGCTTCACGTCTGGTCCCCCTCCGGCTGGGTCACTTGTGGGTCGTCGACTGGTCGTGCGGCTCACCAGGATACGCCCGGACACGCGCGTAGGCGGATCAGCGGGCCTTGTCGAGGAACCGCTCGACGTCGACCACCACGCGGGTGACCTTGCCGGCACCGATGAGGCCGCGTGGATCGCTGGCCGACACGGTGAAGGTGAGCCGTCGGCCGGCGATCTTCTCGAGGGTGGCCTCGGCGGTGACGGGGGCGCCGACCATGGTCGGGGCGAGATGGTCGAACTGGACGCGCTGCCCCACGGAGGTCGACCCCGTCTCGAGCTGGCCGTCGATGGCCGCGACGGCGGCTTCTTCGCACAACGCCACCAGTCGTGGCGTGGCGAGCACGGGCACGATGCCGGTGGAGAACGACTGCGCGGTGTCTTCGTCCGCGACGAGCAGTTCGATGGACGCGGTCAGACCGGTCTGGAGGGGCACGCCGGTACGCTACGCGGTCCGACTGGGCCTTTGTCAGATCGAAGCCACCGTTCCGGAGGAACCCCATGATCGAACAACCCGTACTCGAGCGCGTGCTCCACACCGCGCTGTCGACAGGCGGTGAGTTCGCCGAGGTCTTCGCCGAGGACCGTCAGAACGGCAACGGGATGCTCGACGACGGCCGGGTCGAACAGCTCACCTCCGGGCGCGACCGGGGTGCGGGCATCCGCGTCGTCGTGGGCGACACCACCGGGTTCGCCCACACCGCCGACCTCTCCGAGGCCGGGTTGCGGAGCGCGGCGACGGCGGCTTCGGCTGCGGCCCGACAGGGTGGAGGCGGCGTCCGCGAGGTCGCGCTCTCCCGGACCGAGTTCCCCTCCCCGAACGACGTGCAGATCTTCCCGGCCGACGTCGCCAAGGGTGACCAGGTCGAGATCCTGCGTCGGGCCGACGAGGCCGCTCGGGCCGCCGGCGGCGAGATCAGCCAGGTCACGGCGTCGATCGGTGCCGGCCGCAAGCGCATGCTGGTGGCCAACAGCGACGGGCTGCTCACCACCGACGACCAGGTCCGTACGTTCTTCTCGGTCAGCGCGGTCGCCACCGGCGACACCGGCATGCAGACCGGCCGCAAGAGCGTCGGCCACACCATCGGCTTCGAACTCTTCGACCGCATCGACGTCGAGGAGTTCGCCGGCGAGGCGGCGCAACAGGCCATCACCAAGCTCCGGGCCCGTCCGGCGCCGTCGGGCGAGCTGCCCGTCGTGATCGGGGCGGGATCCGGGGGCGTGTTGTTCCACGAGGCCTGCGGTCACGGTCTGGAGAAGGACCTGGTCGACAAGGGTGCGTCGGTCTACGCCGGCAAGGTCGGTGAGCTGGTGGCGAGCCCGCTGGTGACCCTGGTCGACGACGGGACCATCGCCGAGGAATGGGGTGCCTTCGCCGTCGACGACGAGGGGTCGCCCGCACGGCGCAACGTGCTGATCGAGAACGGGGTGCTCACCGAGTACATGTGGGACTTCCTCCGCAGCCGCAAGGACGGTCGACCGACGTCGGGCAACGGGCGTCGCCAGTCGTACAAGCACCTGCCGATGGTCCGCATGACCAACACGTTCCTCGAAGCGGGTGCGACCGACCCGGCCGACATCATCGCCGGCACCGACCACGGCGTCTACGTCGCCAAGCTCGGCGGCGGGCAGGTCAACACCGCGTCGGGCGACTTCGTCTTCGGCATGGTCGAGGCGTACCTGATCGAGAACGGTGAGATCACCGAGCCGCTCCGTGAGGGCAACCTGATCGGCAACGGTCCCCAGTGTCTGCGCGACATCGAGGTCGTCGGCAACGACTTCGCCTTCGGTGGGCCGGGCACGTGCGGCAAGGACGGCCAGGGGGTCCCCGTGGGCGACGGTTGCCCGACCCTGCGCGTCAGCCAACTCACCATCGGCGGGACGGCGGCATGAGCAGTTCCGTACGGGCCGAGGCCGGCACCTCGGTCGAGCACCTCCAGGCCATCGCCGACCGGGTCGCCGCGCAGGCCGGACCGGGCGAGCAGGTCGAGGCCTACGTCAGCGCCGGCACGTCGACCGACGTCGACGCCTACGAAGGCGAGATCGAGTCGTTGACGCAGGCCGGCTCGGCCGGCATCGGGGTCCGCGTCATCAAGGACGGCCGCACCGGCTTCGCCTGGGCCACGAGCCTCGACGACGACATCATCGCCGAGACGTTGGCCGAGGCCCGCGACAACCGGCCCTACGCCGAACCCGACGAGTGGGCCGGCATGGCCGAGCCCGACGGCGTCGCCGCGGTCGACCTCGACATCCACCGACCCGAGGTGCTCACCACGCCCGTCGACGACAAGGTGGCCATGGCCATCGAGTTGGAGAAGATGGTGCGTGGTGCCGATCCCCGGGTCCGGGGCGTGCGTTCGGCGACCTACCACGACGCCGAGGGCGCGTTCGGCCTCGCCACGTCGACCGGTATCGCCGCCGGTGGTCGCAGCACCGGCGCCTACGTCTCGGTCAGCGCGCTCGCCGACGACGGCGACGTGTCGGTCATCGCCGGCGGCTACTCGATCGGCCGAGCGCCGAGCGAGCTCTCGCTGTCGGAAGCGGCCGACGACGCCGTGTCCCGTCTCCTCGCCAAGATCGGTTCGACCAAGCCCGAGTCGGGCGAGGTCACGCTGGTCCTCGAGCCCCGCCTGACGTCGACGGTGCTCGGCATCATCTCCGGCATGCTCGGCGGCGAGGCCGTGGCCAAGGGCCGTTCGCCCTTCGCCGAACGGATGGGCGGCCAGATCGGATCGCCGCTGCTGACGATCGTCGACGACCCGACCAACGCCGACTCACCGGGCGCCGAACCCTTCGACGACGAGGGCCTGGCCACCCGTCGCGTGCCGTTGCTCCGCGCCGGCGTGCTCGAGGGCTTCTTGCACAACAGCTACTCGGCCCGTCGGGCCGGCACGACGTCGACCGCGTCGGCCGCCCGTGGCTTCAGCAGCCGACCGGGCATCTCGGCCCGGGCGCTGACCGTCGAGCCGGGCGAAGGCGACCTCGAGTCGTTGGTCGCCCAGGTCGACAACGGTGTCCTGGCCTCGGCACTGGGCGGCATCCACTCGGGCGTGAACCCCGTCTCCGGCGACTTCTCCGTGTCGGTCGAGGGGCTGCGCATCCGCGACGGGCAGCGAGCCGAGCCGATCAAGGAAGCCACGCTCGCCTCGACACTGCAGCGACTGCTGCTCGACGTGAGCCACGTCGGTGCCGATGTCGAGTGGCAGCCCGGTGGGACCGGGGGCGTGACGCTGCTCATCCCCGGGGTGACCCTCTCGGGTCGCTAGACCAACCCGACGTGCCTCTCCTCCACGCCATCGTCCTCGGCATCGTCCAGGGACTCTCGGAGTTCCTCCCCATCTCGTCGTCGGGTCACCTGGCCCTGGTGCCGTGGCTGTTCGGGTGGGACGACTTCGGCGACGCCGAGTCGCTGGCCAAGGCGTTCGACGTCGCCCTCCACATCGGCACGCTCGTCGGCGCCGTCGCCTACTTCCGCCGCGACCTCGTCGCCTTCGCTCGTGACGGCCTGCGGTTGGTCATCCCCGCCAACCGGGCGCACGCGACGCCACAGGGACGGATGGCGTGGCTCCTCGTGGTCTCGGCGATCCCGGCGGCGATCACCGGTGCCGCGCTCAACTCGACGATCGAGCGGCTCGACGACGAGTTCTGGCTCATCGGCGTCATGTTGGTGGTCGGTGCGGTCCTGCTGCTGGTCGCCGACCGTCTCGGTGGTCCGCGCGACGACCAGTCGTTCCGGCTCCGCGACGCGCTGCTCATGGGCATCGGCCAGGCGGCCGCGCTCCAGCCGGGCGTGTCGCGCTCCGGCGTCACCATCACCGTGGCCCGTGCCCTCAAGTTCGACCGGGTCGCAGCGGCCCGGCTCTCGTTCCTGATGAGCCTGCCGATCATCGCCGGCGCGGGGGCGTACAAGTTCGTCGACGTGATGGGCGAAGGCGGGGTCCCCGCCGACTTCCGCGTGCCGTTCCTGGTGGGCATGGCGACCTCGGCGGTCACCGGCTACGTCGCGGTGTGGGGCACGATCCGCTTCGTCCAGACCCGTACGTTCACGCCGTTCGTCGCCTACCGGGTGCTGGCCGGCGTCGCCGTGGTCGCGCTGGTCGCCGGCGGGTTCAACAGCTGACGCATCACGCGTCGATCGTGGCCTCCTCGGCCGGGTTCTTCGGCAGTCGGGTCGACACACCGAGACCGATGACGCCGGCGACGAGGGTCCCGAGCAGCGCCAGGCGGAGCGCCCGTGGGCTCGCCTCACGGTTGATGCGGAGCAGCTCCTCCCGATAGGCGAGATCCGACGGGTTCTCCTCGAGGAGCTCGAGCAGTTCGGTGTTGGAGATGATCCGGGCGTCGGTCTCCAGGGCCTCGGCCACGATCTCCTGCTCGACCGGGGTCAGGACCTTGGAGCCCTCGGCGATCTCGCCGAAGCTCGTGGTGAAGCCCATCAACATGACGGTGCCGGCCATGGCGGTGCCCAGCGAGACGCCGAACTGCGACGCGGTCGTGTTGATGCCGCTCGCTTCGGACGCCTCGTCGACCGACACCGCCGACAGGATGAGGTTGTTGAGCTGCGAGATCACGAAGCCGAGACCGACACCGATGAGGAACAGGCCGGGGACGATGGGGAGGGCGCCGTTGTCCGGGTCGAGCGTGAAGGTCACCTCGGCGATCCCCGAGAGCAGGAGCACGATGCCGAACTGGAGCAGCGAGCGCGAGTGGAACCGCGCCTGGAGGCGCGGTACCTGGTTGGAGGTCACGAACATCGACAGCGAGAGCGGGAGGATCACGAGCCCCGACTGGAGGGCCGAGTACTCGAGGACGAGCTGCACGAAGATCGGGGTGATGAGGAGGAACCCGCCGATCACGAACTGCTGCAGGAGCGTGAGCACGACGCCGTAGCGGAAGTCCCTGATCGCGAACAGGCTGGCTCGGAAGACCGTCGCGGAACCGCGGCGCTCGCGGAACCGGACCCAGGCGATCAGCAGGGCCACGAGGACCAGGCCGGTGCCGAGCAGCGGCCAGATCACGCCCTGCCCGGACCGGGAGCCGGCCAGGATGCCGATGATCACGGACCCGAAGCCGAACACCGACAGCACCGAGCCGACGGGATCGAACCGGGTCCGCTCGACACCGGCCATCCGCGTGGGTACGTGGCGGATCTGCACCAGGGCGATGACCACCACGACCACCTCCAACACGAAGGCGATCCGCCAGGTGAGCAGCGTGGTCAGCACGCCGCCGACCACGGGACCGACCGCGGCCCCGGCGCCGACCGTCGACCCGATCAGGGCGTAGAGCTTCGCTCGTTCGAGCCCCTCGAAGTGGGTACGGACCAGCGCCTGCACCGTGGGGAACAGGAGCGCCGCGCCGAGCCCCTCGATCACGGACCAGAAGACGATGAGCGACGTGAGGTCGAAGGCCAGGGCCGTGCCCGTCGACCCGATGCCGTAGAGCACCAGGCCACCGGCGAAGGCGCGGCGGCGTCCGAGGATGTCGCCGAGCTTGGCCCCGGTGAGCAGGAACGACGCCATGACGAGCGAGTAGAGGGCGATGGCGCTCTGCACGCCGCCGATGTCGGTGTCGAGATCGTCGACCACGGCGCCGATCGAGACGTTCATGATCGTGGTGTCGATCACCACGATGAAGATGGCCAGCGGCAGCACCAACCGCAGCCGACGCTGGACCTCGGTGAGCCCGGTCGGTTCGGGCGCGTCGTCGGTGGTCACGGCGCCGGAACCGGTCGCTCGGCTGCTGTGCTCACGCGCGTCCGGCCCATGCCCAAGGATGGCATGGGCACGCGCTCAGCCGACCAAGGCCAGGGTGACGATCCCGTTGGCGAGGGCGAACGCGACCTCGGTGACCCGGGCGCGGGTGACGGCCACGGTCACGGCGTGCTCGGCGACGTCGACCACGACGGCGTCGGCAGCGATCACCAGACTCGGATCGCGTGGCGACGACGCCGGGTCGAACGATGCGATCACGTCGACGAGATCACCCGGTTCGGCGGGGACGGTCGCCTCGATCACCGGGATCGCCACCGCACGCCAACCGTCGGGCACCAGGGCCGCGGCGCCGGAGCGTCCCTGGCCCGCGAGTCGTTGGCCGGTCAGGACCTCGCCCGGGACGACCGGGGAACGGACGGCGAGGCCGGTGGGGTCGTCGACGACCACGCCGTCGGGCAGATGGGCGGTGGGGCGGTCGACCATCTCGACGTCGCCGGGCCCGATCGGCGAACCGGCGTCGAGCTCGTTGCGGGCGACGGCGACCGGGCGGGTTGCGCCGAGCGCCGCTGCCGTGGCCGCGGCGTCGGCGGTGGTCCGGTAGACGGTCGTGCCGACGACCACGGCGAGCAGGGCGACGACGACGAGGCGACGCGGTGGCGGTCGCAGGACCGGGAATCGGGACGGTTGGGGGCGCATGTCGACCTCACGGGAGTGCGTGCCGGAGGGGGAAGTGCGCCGAGGCGCCGGCCGCAGCCAGCGCGTGTCCCGGGGAGAGCGAATCTAGCGGGGGAGCAGGTCGTCGGGCACCGCGGCGATGGCCCGGAACAGGACCGTGCGCACGACCTCGAGGTTGCGCTCGAAGAACGCGAACACCTCGTCCTGGGTGACGGCGGGGACCGCGGGATCGTCCTCCAGGCCGGCATCGAAGTCGGTGATCAGCGCGATGGAGGCATAGGGGATGCGGGCCTCGTTGGCCAGCGCCACCTCGGGGTACTGGGTCATGTTGATGACCTCCCACCCCTCGCGGCGGAACCACTGCGACTCGGCCCGGGTCGCGAAACGCGGACCCTGGATGACGACGACGGTCCCGGCC
>JBFIHN010000016.1:0-17029 GCA_041601775.1 Acidimicrobiales bacterium | reverse complement strand
CTCGATTGTCCCGCGAAGCCTAGGTCCGCCGGCGTGACGGCGTGCTCGTCAGGGAAGGGGCTCCTCGAACACGTCGGCGAGGCCGCGGAGCATCCACGCCTGATCGTCGGGGATCTCGCCGTCGTAGGGCCTGCGCACGCTGAGGTATTCGGTCAACTCGACGGCGGGCCCGCGGATCGTCAGCGCATCGGCCGGCGGAGCGGACTCGTCGACGGTGACCGTGCCGCCGATCCGGGCGACGTAGGAGACGGCGGGATCGCTGGCCACCGCAGCCACGACACCGACGGCGTCGGGGTCCTGCGCGGCAGCGAACGACGGAGACAGCCCCAGTGCGTACCGGAGCGAGCAGGCGACCTCGTCGGCCTCGACCACGACCTCGTGACCCATCGGGACGAAGATGTCGCGCTCGTGGATCCACGAGTCCCACAGGGCGTGGTGGAGCACGGCGTCGATGGCCACGTGGCCCGGCGGTGCCTCGGCCATCACGCCGAGCTGGTCGACCGACACGGTCTCGATGACCGAACACAACGCCTCGGTCGACTGCTCGAAGCCGGCGAAGGTGTCGGCGACCGAGACATCGGCGACGGAGGCGGCGAGCTGCGCCGGTGTCGCCTTCGGGTCGAACGACGCGAGCACCCGGGTGGGCTCGTCGGCCAGACCGCCGAGCAGCGACAGGGTCCAGAAGCCGTTGGTGGACGTCAGGTGTGCGACGACATCCTTGGCGGTCCAGCCGTCGCACCGCGACGGCGTCGACCACTCGGCCTCGCGCAGCGAGCGCAACGCCTCGACCGACCGTCGACGCTGCCGCACGACCGGCTCGAGGATCTCGCCCACCCCGCAGGCGATCCGAAGGATGGGTTCACCGTCGTAGCGAGGTTCGAGTTCCATGGGATGCGGCCAGCCGTTCAGTCGCGTGTGGGGCGGAAGACGTCGACGAGATCGCGGCAGTGGGTGACGACGTTGCCGACCTTGTCGGCGGCGGTGTTGCCGAGGCGGACGACGACGAGGTCGAGGGCGGGGCTGATGAGGATCCGTTGCCCGAACGCGCCCTGGCAGCTGAACAGGCCGAGGCTGCCGGGGATGACCCAGAAGTGGGCGCCGTAGGTGCCCGACGACTGCGGGCTGCCGGTCCGGGTGTAGTCGACCCACCCTTCGGGGAGGATCCGCCGGCCGTCCCAGACGCCGTCGCGCAGGTAGAGGGAGGCGAAGCGAGCGAAGTCGCGGGCGCTCGACGCACAGTAGGCCGAGCCGACGAAGGTGCCGGCGGCGTCGAAGGTCGGACGCGGTGTCGTCATGCCGAGCGGTTCGAACAGCTCGGCCTGCATGAACGCCCGCATCTCGTCGGGTCCGCCACCGATCGTCTGGCTGACCAGGCGGGAGAGCAGGTTCGAGGCACCGCTGTTGTAGTTCCACTGTGCCTCGGGTTCGGCCACCTTCGGCAGCGTGGCGGCGAACGCCGCGACGTCGTCGCGGCCCGCGCCGAAGAGCATCGGGATGACGTCGGATTCCTCCGCCGGCCAGTACCGGACCGAGCCGCCGCCGAGGTGCTCGGCCTCGCGGAAGCGCAGCCCGTCCACCATCCGCAGCATCTGGTCGATCGTGATCCCGCTCCGCGGGTCGTCGGCGCGCCATTCGGGCACGTCGATGGGCTGCGCGATGTCGAGGCGGCCCTGGCGCACGAGGATGCCGACCAGCGCCTGCGTGATGCTCTTGGCCATCGACCACGAGGCGAAGGCGTCGTCCGGGTGGGCGTCGGGGGCGTAGCGCTCGGCGACGATGGCACCGCCCTGGGCGATGACGACGGCGTGGGTGCGTTCGAGGTCGTCGGGTTCGGGCTGTTCGAACGCGTGGTCGAGCAGGGCGTGCAGCGCGCCCGCGTCGACGCGTGGGTCCAGTTCGGCGGTCGGCCACTCGGCGGTGGGGAACGGCACCTCGGCCGGTTGCGGCGGGAGGGGGAGGTGCTCGCGCATGACGAGAGTCTCTCAGGTCAGCGCGGCGAGCTGCGTCGTGTAGGTGGTCATGTCGAAGTAGTCGCGCCACAGGCTGATCAAGCCGTCGTCGGTCACCTCGAACACGCCGGCCACGGGGATCTCGAGCCAGCCGTCGCCGATCTTGAACCGGTCGAGTCGTTCGTTGACGACCACGTTGCCCGCCACCAGCTCGCGACGCACCGGCCACTCGACGTCGGACGCGGCAGCCAGGAACCCGTGCAGCGTCGAGCGCACGGCATCCCGCCCGACGATGGGCTCCATCGGAATGTTCTCGTACGACACGTCCTCGGTGAGCACGGCGACCGCAGCGTCGACGTCCATGGCCTCGATGGCGGCGATGAAGTCGGCGACGACCTGGCGGGGATCAGACATGCCCGGGAGTCTCGCCGATGTCCCGTCCGCTCGCGTCGTACCCTCGCCGGATGCGCGTCGACATCGGTGATGGGGTCCGGCTGTTCTTCGACGTGGTGGGATCCGCGCTGGCGCCCACCGACGAGGCGATGGTCGACAAGCCGACCCTGCTCCTCCTCCACGGCGGTCCCGGCGGCGATCACTCCGGGTTCCGGCCCTACTTCGACCGGTTCGCGGACACGCACCAGGTCGTCTACCTCGACCACCGGGGCAACGGCCGCAGCGACCAGCGCCACGACCCGTCGGGCTGGGATCTCGACACGTGGGCCGACGACATCGTCCGGTTCTGCGACGCCCTCGAGATCACCGATCCGGTCGTGTTCGGCAACAGCTTCGGTGGCTTCGTCGCCATGCGATACGGCGCCCGTCATGGTGGCCATGCGTCGAAGCTGGTCCTGTCGAGCACGGCGGCCCGTCGCCACACCGAGGAGACGGCCCGCCGGTTCGAGGAGCTGGGCGGGTCGCGGGCGAGGGAGCTGTACGAGTCGATCTTCGTGCGGGGCGAGGCGTTCGACGCCGACTACCTCACCGTGAACATGCCGCTCTACAACCGGACCGACCATCCGTTCGGGCCACGGCGTGAGTGGGCCAACCGGCGGGTCCAGCAGCACTTCAACGGTACGTTCGCCGACGGCTTCGACCTGCGGGACGACGTGCCCGCCATCACGGTTCCCACGCTCGTCCTCGCAGGCGCCGACGACCCGATGACCCCGGTGAGCGCGAGCGAGGAGATCCTGTCGTTGTTGGCCGACGGCCTCGGCCGGCTCGAGGTCTTCGACGACTGCGGCCACGGCAGCTTCCGCGACCAGCCCGACGCGACCGAGGCGGTCGTGCGCGAGTTCCTCGCTCCCGACTGACCGACTGACCGACCGCCGACCGGGATCCGCCCGTCAGCGGTTCTGGATCGCCACGACTCCGACAGCGGCAGAGAGTGCGCTCACTGCGCCGGAGATCGCCACGGCCCGTAGTGGGATGTAGCCCCTGGCGCCGGCGGCGATGGCCGAGACCGTGTCGGTGACGTCGACCTGCACCCCCAGCCGCGCGAGCATTCGCTGGTCGATGTCGGCGGCGTCGGTCAGCACCGGCACCGCCATGCACAGCTGTCTCGCGCCGTAGAGGCGAGCAAAGAACGGCGCCCCCACGTTCGACGCCATGTCCATGCCGAAGATGCGCCCGGTCTGGTGGGGAGCCAGCAGTGCGCCCAAGCCGATCGCGGTCCGGAGCGCTGCGAGCGATCGACGTGCAGTGGTGGCATTCATCGTCGAGGTCCTTCCCCTGGTTCGTTGGCCTCGGGAGACAGTCCGACGAGAAGGACGTCGATGGCTTGTCGGTACACGTCGGCGAGGTCGACCTCGAGCGGGAGGACGTCGGCGAGCCCGATGGCGACCAGGCCGTGCGCAACGCCCCAGAGCTGGATGGCCATCTCGCCGGCGTCACCGACGCAGAGTCGGCCAGCTTCCTGTGCGGCGGCCATGGCCTCGGCCAGGACGACGAACGTCTTCGCCGCCTCGTCTCGTGCGGCTTGGCTCGGGTCGTATTCGGCAGCGGTGCGTCCGAACATCAACTGGTAGTCGGCCGGGTTCTCGCTGGCCCACGTCCAGTACGTGTCCATGAGCTCGCGCACGCGCTCGATGGCGTCGGTGACCTTGCTCGGCACGGCGAGCGCCTCGCCGAAGCGGCGGAAACCATCGAGCCACAGGGCCTCGATGAGGCCGTGCTTGTCGCCGAACCACGTGTAGACGCCCATGGTCGAGCAGTTGGCGGTCTCGGCGACACGCCGGACGCGAAGCGCCGGGGCCCCCTCGGTTCGCAGCAGGTGCAGGCCAGCGTCCAACAGCTCTTGTCGAGTAGTCGGACTCTTCGACCCTCGAGGAAGCTCTTGACCGGCAGCCATCACATAGTTATGTTAGCCAATAACAAAGTCATGCGGGGGAATTCCTGGGGAACGCGTGGCATCTGAATCGCCGACAAAGGACTGGTTGACCATGGACCGCACCTTGGAACTCGAGCTCACCGCGCAGGCGCTGGCCTTCGTCGACAACCGACTCGGCGACTACGCCGACGCGGTGTACGAGACGCCGGTCGAGGTGTACACGTCGACCGTCCGTTACGAGCAGGAGATCGAGACGATCTTCCGCGGGTCGCCGGTCATCGCCGGCCTGTCGTGCGAGGTCGCTGAGTCGGGCGACTTCAAGACACTCGACATGAGCGGGATCCCCGTCCTCCTGCAGCGTGACGCCGACGGCGGAGTGCAGGCCTTCATCAACGTCTGTCGCCACCGTGGAGCGACGCTCGTCGAAGCGCAGTCGGGGTCGAGCCGTCGCCTCGTCTGCCCGTACCACGGATGGTCGTACGACTCGTCCGGCGAGTTGGTCGGCGTGGCCGGTGCGAACGCGGCGTTCGACGACATGTGTCGCGAGCAGCGGTCCCTGACGCCGTTGCCGACGGCGGAGCGCCACGGACTCATCTGGGTGACGCCCACGGCCGATGCGCCGCCGATCGACCTCGACGACCACCTCGGTCCGCTCGATGCCGACCTGCCGCAGTGGGACCTGGGCGAGTGCGTCGTCGTCGACACCCGTATCCACGAGGTGGAGGCCAACTGGAAGCTCGTGGTCGAGACGTTCCTCGAGAACTACCACCTCAAGACGCTGCACAAGGACACGCTGGCGCCGCTCATGACGAACTTCGGCACGTGTCACGAGCCCCTCGGCGACAGCCAACGCATGGTGTATCCGGGGACCTCGCTCGAGACGTGCAAGGACACCGACCCGGAGACGTGGCAAGCCTTCGCCGACTGGGGGATCTCGGTCGTCTACAACCTGTATCCCAACGCGATCCTGGTGCTGCTGGGCGAGCACTACCAGCTGTTCCAGATCTTCCCGGGCTCCGCTCCCGGAACGTGTTCGATGATCCAGACGGTCATGGCCCAGAACGCCGAGGACTCCGTCGTGAACGCGGAGGGACTGGCCGCCCAGGCCGAGCTCCTCTCGCATGTGCTCACCACCGAGGACCTGCGCGTGGCGCAGTCGATCGAGGCGAGCTTGCGCTCCGGAGCGAACGACTCGTTCGTGTTCGGAAAGAACGAGATTCCCGCCCACCACTTCCACGATCGTCTGTTCCTGCATCTCGCCGCCGGGAGCGAGACGTCGTCGTGATTCGACGTCTCGCCATCCTCGCGGCGCTCGCACTCGTCGCGGCAGGCTGTGGATCGCTCCGCAGTGAAGAAGACATCCTCGCCGCCGCCGGAGGGCTCCTGGCGTCCGACGCCGGCGCACTCGACGAACTCGCCGTACCGACCGTCACCGACCCTGGCGTCGACGGAGCCGTCGAGGCCGCTCCCGATGCCCACGCTGCTGTCGCGGCGCCGACCTCGGTCCCGTCCACGAGCAGCGGCGGCGCCCAGACCGGGTCGGCGGTCGTGAATGATCAGGCGGGAGCGGCCGGCCCCACGGGCACTCCCGCCGCGACCGCAGCCACGTCCGACGGCAACCCGGTCAGTATCGATGCCCTCGGACCCCCGACGGGCAGCGAGGTCAAGATCGGCCACATCGGCACCTACTCGGGCGTCATGGGTGCGATCTTCGGTGGGGGACGTGTCATCGCCGGAGTGTGGGAGCGCTACATCAACGAACACGGCGGCCTCAACGGCCATCGGGTGAAGGTCATCATCGGCGATGATCGCGGCGACCCCGCCCGGTCAGCCTCGCTGGTACGCGACTTCGTCGAGAACCAGGGCGTGATCGCGTTCTTCGGAAACATCGTCCCGCTCGCCGCGCAGGCGTCGGAGCCGTACCTGCTGTCCAAGGGCATACCGGTGGTCGGCGGCGACAGCTCCCAGGCGGTGTGGCGCCAGAGCACCATCCTCTTCCCGCACGGCACCTCCTACGGGATCTACTCCCTCGAGGGGGCGGCGTACGCGGCGAAGTCCCGCGGCGTGAAGAAGGCCGCAGTCCTCTACTGCGGCGAGGTCTTCGCGTGCGACGACTTCGAGTCCACCCTGACCAGCAGCAATGCGAAGGCCCGGGGATTCGAGATGGCCTACAAGGCCAGGGTGTCGATCGCGCAGCCCGACTTCACCGCCGAGTGCCTCGGCGCGAAGAACGCCGGCGCCGATCTGTTGATGCTCGCAGTCGATGCAGCGTCGATCCTGCGGATCAGCCGAGCGTGTTCGCAACAGGGATACAACCCCGTGTACCTCGCCGCCGGCTTCTCCATCGACGAGTCGCTGCGTTCGGACAAGAACCTCGAAGGGATGATCATGCCGCAGGCATCGTTCCCCTTCCCCGACGCGTCCCTGCCGGCGACGGCGATCTTCCAGCGAGCGTCCCAACGATTCGCTCCCGACCTGGTCAAGTCGGGCGCGGTCTCGTCGGTCTGGGCGGCCGGGATGATGCTGGCGCTCGCCTCCCATCGCGGCGCGTTGTCGGCGGAGGACCCGAAGCCGAGCGAGATCATCGACGGGCTCTACACGTTCGACGGCGAGACCCTCGACGGTCTGGTGTTCCCACTCACCTACACCCCGGGCAAGCCGGCACCGCTCTTCCCCTGCTTCTTCCTGATGACCATGGAGTCCGGCGACTTCGCCGCTCCGAACGGATCCCGATCGGAGTGTGGTTCCTGACATGGACACGACAACCCCCACCATGGAAGGCGCCGGCTCGTCGAGCGCAGAGGTCGCCGTCACCTCCGGGCAGGCGGTCCGGCTCCAACGGTCTCGGCTCCTGGCGATCGCCCTGGTCGTCGCGGGCGCGGTGGTCCTGCTCGTCGGATGGATCGGTACTGCCAGTGCCGTCCACGCCGCCCAGCAGTTGCCGTTCATCATCTCCGGCGGTCTCGGCGGGGTGAGTCTGATCGGACTCGGCGCGGCCATGTGGCTGTCGTCCGACCTGGCCGACGAATGGACGAAGCTGGACCTCGTCGAAGCCGCGCTCACCCGCCTGGCCGAGACCGAGACCGGGGCCGCGACCGCGACCAAGACCGGCTCCCAGTGACGGGACCCGTCGTGTTCCCGGCGTGGCCGGCTGGCCCGTGGCAGACCTCCGAGCGACGTCGACTCCAGGTCGGCGTCACCCTGGCGGTCGTGATGCTCGCCGTCGCCTGGTGGGGTGCCGATGCGGAGTCCGAGACGCAGGACCAACTCGTCTTCGGCGTGGTCGGTGTCCTGGCCGTCGGGGTGGTTGCCGTCACCGTCCTCGGATGGCTCACCTACGGACGCCGCGCCGTCGGGCTCCGGATGCAGATGCTGCTCGGGCAGTCCGAGATGGTCGAGACGCCCACGTCCACGGTGCACGCCATGGTGTCCGTCGCGGACACCGCGCGCTTCCACCTGGCGGACTGCGTGATGGTCGTGGGCAAGCCGGTCGAGACCCGTGGTCGCGAGTCGCACGAGGCGATGGGTCTCGTGGGATGCCAGATGTGTGGGACCGCCGATGCGTGACTACCTGCCCTTCATCGTCGTCGGCATCACGACCGGATCGGTCTACGCGCTGGCGGCGGTGGGCCTCGTGCTCACGTTCAAGACCTCGGGCATCTTCAACTTCGCCCACGGCGCACACGCGGCAACCGCCGCCTACGTGTTCAACGTGTTCCGGTCGGATCAGGGCCTGCCGTGGCCGGTCGCCATGGGCCTCACCCTCGTCGTGGTCGGCGTCGTCGGCGGCCTCCTGCTCGAGCGCATGGCCCATCTGCTCTCTGGGGCATCGGTCGCCGCGAGGACCGCGGCGACCGTCGGCCTCCTGGTCGGCCTCCAGCAGATCCTGGTCGCCGTGTTCGGCTCGGCGACCAAGACCATGCCGTTCTTCCTCCCCACCGGGCTGTTCTCCATCGCGGGGACCAACGTCAGATACGAGCAGCTGGTCGTCGTGGTGCTGGTGCTCGGCCTCGTCATCGGGCTGTATGTGTTCCTGAACCGCACACGTGTCGGCGTCGCCATGCAGGCCGTGGTCGACGATCCCGACCTGGTGGGGCTGCAGGGCATCGACCCCGCGGCGGTCCGACGGTATGCGTGGATCGTCGGGTCGTGCTTCGCGTCGCTGTCGGGAACGCTCCTCGCGCCGACCATCGGACTCGACGCCGGCATCCTGACCCTCCTCGTCTTCTTCGCCTTCGGCGCGGCTGCCGTCGGACGCTTCACGAGCCTGCCGCTGACCTACGTCGGTGGCATGGCGATCGGCATCGGCGCCGAGGTAATCAAGAAGGTCATCGACGGATCGAGCACCTTCGCCCAGCTCCCGTCGACGCTCCCGTTCCTCGTGCTGTTCGTGGTGTTGCTGGTGACCCCGACCCGTCACCTGCTCGAGCGCCGCAGCGCACAGACCCGCCCGCAGATGCCCGCACACCAGTTCTCCCCCGCGGCGTGGCGCGCCGTGCTCGCCATCGGGATCCCGGTGTCGCTGATCCTCCCGCACGTCGTCGGAACAAAGGTCACGCTGTGGACGACCGGGCTGGTCTTCGTGATTCTGTTCGCGTCGCTCGGACTGCTGGTCCGCACGTCCGGGCAGATCTCGCTCGCCCACATGGCGCTGGCCGCGGTCGGGTCCGCCACCATGGCCCGCTGCCTCGGTGCTGGGATCCCGTTTCCGCTCGCAGTGCTCATCGGTGGTCTCGTCACCGCCCCGGTCGGTGCGCTCGTCGCCATCCCTGCCATCCGTCTCTCCGGGATCTATCTGGCCATCGCCACGTTCGGATTCGGCCTGCTCGCGCAGCGGCTCCTGTTCGGCACCATCGTCATGTTCGGTGGCGAGACCAACTCCCTCGCCGCCTCCCGGCCCGAGATGTTCGGCCTCGACACCGATGTCGGCTACTACTACGTCGTCCTCGTCGCAGCGGTCGCGTCGTGCGCCGGCGTGGTCCTGATCCGTCGATCTCGCCTCGGGCGCATGTTGCGGGGGCTCTCGGACTCCCCCCGGGCGCTCGATGCGCACGGGGCGAACACGAACATCACCCGTCTGCTGGTCTTCGTGCTGTCGTCCTTCCTCGCCGGGATCGCCGGTGGGCTGTACGGGCCGATCACCGGGACCGCCAGCTCGGCGAACTTCGACTTCTCGGTGTCCTTGGTTCTCGTCGCGGTGCTCGTCCTCGCTGGCCGGCAACCGATCCTGAGCCCGGTGATCGCAGCGTTCCTGCTCGCGGTGTTGCCCTTCTACACCGACAACGAGTTCATCCTCGACTACACGAACGTCGCCTTCGGCGTCGGGGCGCTCGTCGCCGCCATGTTCGGCGGACAGCCGGTGTTGGCTCGTCTCCGCGGCGCGACACGGACGCTCGATCGTGAACGGAGCCGTCGACGTCATGCCGTGACGCCGCCGTCGGTCGTAGCCGAGGGAGTGGCCCTGTGACCGCGATCCTCACCGAGCCCGTCGGCCCGTCTCTGGAGATCGACGACCTCACCGTGCGTTTCGGCGGACTCGTGGCCGTGGACGGGGTATCCCTCGTGGCTCGCGGCGGCACCATCACCGGGTTGATCGGTCCCAACGGGGCGGGCAAGACCACGACCTTCAATGCCTGCACGGGGATCGTGCAGCCCACCGAGGGCGAGATCCGCTTCGGGGGCCGTCGCATCGATCGGATGAGCCCGGCGCGTCGAGCCCAGATCGGTCTCGGACGCACGTTCCAGCGCATGGAGCTGTGGGAGACGATGACGGTGCGCGAGAACGTCCAGCTCGGACGCGAAGCCGTGCACGGTGGCCGACGTCCGTGGGGCCAGGTGCGCTCCAGCGCCGCCGAGCGGGCCGACGTGCGCGAGCGGGCTGACCGGGCACTGGACCGCTGCGGCATCCGCGAACTCGAAGACGCCGTGGCCGGCGACCTCTCCACCGGTCAGGGTCGACTGGTCGAACTCGCTCGAGCGATCGCCGCGGGATTCCCGTTCCTGTTGCTCGACGAACCGTCGTCTGGTCTCGACCCCAAGGAGTCCGCTGAGTTCGGTGAGATTCTGGCCGAGGTCGCGGACCGCGACGGGATCGGCATCTTGTTGGTGGAGCACGACATGACCCTCGTGCGGGCCTGCTGTACCTACATCTACGTGCTCGAGTTCGGCCAGCTGATCCACGAAGGCGAAGCCGAAGCCGTGCTCGCCTCCGACGCCGTCAAGACCGCGTATCTGGGGTCGGAGGCCTGATGATCGAACTCCGCAACATCACGGCCGGGTACGGCAACCACACCGTGCTGCGCGATGTGTCGCTCCGGCTCCCGGACCGGGCCGTCGTCGCCCTGCTCGGTCCCAACGGCGCCGGCAAGACCACGCTGCTCCGGGTCGCGTCCGGGTTGCTCGCGCCGCGCAGCGGCGTGGTGCTGGTCGACGGCGAAGACCTGACCGGCGCGCCGGCCCACGTGTTCGCACGAGCCGGCGTGGCCCATGTCCCCGAGGGTCGCGGCGTGTTCTCGACCCTGTCGGTGGACGACAACCTGCGTCTGCAGGCTGCCCCCGGCAGCGCGCGGAGCGCGCGCGAGTCGGTCGTGGGAGCGTTCCCCCGACTGGGCGAACGCCTCGGTCAGATCGCGGGAACGCTCAGCGGCGGTGAGCAACAGATGCTGGCCATGGCCCGCGCCTACGGCGGCACCGCCGAGAACCTCCTGGTCGACGAGGTGTCGATGGGGCTGGCCCCGAAGATCGTCGACGAGCTCTACGAGCACCTCCACGGCCTGGCAGCCGAGGGGATGTCGTTCCTGCTCGTCGAGCAGTACGTGGCACGCGTCCTCGATCTCGCCGACTACGTGTATCTGCTCCGCAAGGGGTCCATCGAGTTCGTCGGCGAGCCGTGCGAGCTCGATGAAGCGAACATCCTCGAGTCATACCTCGGAGCATGACCATGCGCACCCTCTCCCGCCTGCTCGGCAGCGCCGCCGTGGCGTTGATCATCGGGCTGAGCTGTCCGCCCGTGGTCGGCGCCCAGGCCGTGCCATTGCCCGACAGCTACACGATCTCGGCCCGTGCTGACGGCTTCTTGATGGAGTACTTCTTGCCACAGACGCCGTTGGTCGGCACCGGCGGTGGGCTGGTGGATGTGTCGAGCGCGTCGGCCCAGGCGCTCGTCAACTCACTCGGTCGCTCGACCGCCTACGCCAGCGCCCCGTACCCGGGCGAGATCCTCGTCGGTCTCCCCGGCCTGGCCAACGGCCTGGGAGCGGGCGACCTCCCTCCGGTCCCGGACTATCCGCTCTACGTCAATGCGGACTATCCGGCCGAACCCGCTCGTCGAGCGGAGCTCGGGCCGTACGTGCTCGCCGCCGAGAGCGGCGAGATCGCGTCGAGCGGGTCGATGACGGTCGGGGTGTCGTCGACCGACGACCTCAAGATCGGTGCCGTCAACGCCACCGCCGACTCGTGGATCGACGAGTCGTCCGGTCTGCTCGTGGCCGAGGCCTGGTCGGCCAGCGACCCGATCTCGATCGGTGGTCTGCTGTCGATCGGAAAGATCGAGACGCATGCTCGCATGGAGGCCATGCCCGGCGAGGCACCGGAAGTGGTGGCGTCCATCGACCTGGGAACGATCTCCATCGCCGGCGTGAAGGTCGGTCTGACGCAGGACGGCTTCGAGGTCGCCGGTCCGCTCCCGGGCGTGAGCGCGGCGGTTCTCACCGACCTCCTCGCCAGCGCCGACATCACCTTCGAGGTCGTCCCGGCCGTGAAGACCGACACGACCTACGTGTCGGAGGGCTTGCGCATCGAATATGGAGCCGAGGTGCCCGCGGTCGGCACGGTGCGGGTCTCCTTCCTCCTGGGACGCGTGTCGGTGTCGATCTCGTCTGCCGTCTCGGCCGCGCTGCCGTCCGGTGAGCTCGGTCCGCCCGTCGAGGCAGCGCTCACCCCGACACCGGACGTCGTCGTGTTCGACGAGCCGTCCATCCCTTCGCCGGTCCTGCCCGTCCCGGCGATCACGCCCGAGCCGGCGCCGACCGGGACGACGCCGTCGATGGCCACGCCGGTCAGCGCGGGCTTCGAACGGTCGCCGATCGACCTGCGCGCCGGGCGGTTCTACCTCGCAATCGTCGCCGTCGCCTTCGTGACGCTCGCAGCATCCCGAGTGCTCGGCGTGTTCGGCATCCAGATCTGGCCTCGCGACGTGGCAGTCCCCGCGAGCGCCGTCCGTCTCCAACTCCCGTCCCGCTGATCAGGAGATCACCATGCCTCGTTCCACCAACACCACCATCCGCGCCAGGATTCTCTTGGTCGTGACCGCGTCGCTCGTCCTCTTCGGCGGCGGCATGCACGCCGCGACCGCGGCGGAACCCGAGCGGGCAGCCGTGGTCACCCCGCTGCTCGAGGCTGCGCGCGTCGGGAACACGCTCGGCCCGGCACTGCTGTGTCCGACCGCGCTGGGCGTGGTGCAACAGGCCCTTGCCTTCGGCCCGCCCGAGGCGGCCGAACTGGCAGCAGCCGGCATCGACCAGGCCAACCAGTTCTGCGCCGACCTCAGCGCGGCCAACGCCCCGGTGATCGAGGCGATGATCGAACAGGCGGCGCTGCTCGCACCCGCGAATCCGGCACTCAACAGCGCCATCGACGTGCTGGTCGAACTGTTGGCGAGCTCGGGTTCGTCGAGCGGCGATCTCGTCGGCGGGTCGTCGCTCGTCCAGGTGAGCGAGACCGTCGCCTGGCTCCGCGGTTGAGCCCGCACCCATCCGAACCCCACTGCAGGAGAACCGAGCCATGAGCATCAGCACCCCGAACAGCACCACACGAGAGCAGTGGTTCGAAGGTCTCGTCGCGCCGCTGACCGAGGAGAAGACGAGTACCGAGCTCCGGACCGAGGGCACGATCCCGTCAGAACTGGTCGGGCGCTTCGTTCGCAACGGCCCGAACCCGGTCGGAGGTCCTGACGGCGAGTTCTTCCATTACTTCCTGGGCGAGGGCATGGTGCACGGACTCCGCCTCGACGAAGGACGGGCCGACTGGTATCGATCGCGCTGGGTGCGAGGCCCCGAGGTGTGCGAGGCGCTCGGTGAGCCGCTGCTTCCCGGCCCGAACGCCGACCGGGCGTTCTCGGCCAACACGCACGTCATCGGGTTCCAGGGGTCCACGTACGCGTTGACCGAGTCGGGTGTCCCTCCGGTCGTGCTCGACTACGAGCTGAACAGCGTCACCCGCAGCGACTTCGACGGCACGCTCGCCGGGGGGTTCACGGCTCACCCCAAGCTGGACCCCGTCACGGGTGAGCTCCACGCCGTCTGCTACTGGTGGCCGGAGAACGCGGGGTTCGTCACCTACGTGGTGATCGGAACCGACGGTCGAGTGCGTCGTTCGGTCGAGGTGCCCGTACCCGGCATGTCCAACATCCACGACATGGCGCTGACCGATCGGTACGCCATCGTGCTCGACCTGTCGGTCACGGTCGACTTCGACGTCGCCCTCGCCGGTCATCCGTTCCCATTCGCGTTCGACGACGGCTACGGCGCTCGCGTCGGTCTCCTGCCACGAGAGGGCGCGGTCGAAGACACCGTCTGGGTCGACGTCGATCCCTGCTACGTGTTCCACGTCGTCAACTCCTACGACGCTCCCGACGGCACCGTCGTGGTCGACGTGTGTCGCTACGACCGCCTCTTCGAGAAGGGGTGCACGGGCCCTGACAACCTGTCGAATCTGGTCCGGTGGACCATCGACCCGGTCCGGGCGACGGTGACCGAGACGACGCTCGACGAACGGCCGCTGGACTTCCCGCGGGTCGCGCCGGAGTTCGTGTCGAAGCCGAACCGGATCGCGTACTCGGCGTCGCTCGAGCCGGGCTGGCGCTTCGGGCAGGAGACCTACCGGCACGACCTCGTGACCGGGCAGGCGGAGGTTCACGACCACGGACCCGGCCGCACCGGCGCCGAGCCGATCCCCATCTCGCGCGACGGTCGGGGTGAGGGCGAGGAGTATGTCCTGTCGCTCGTGCACGACCAGGCCACCGATCGCAGCGAACTGGTGATCATCGACGGAGCCGATTTCACGGCCCCGCCCATCGGACGGATCTTCTTGCCCAACCGCGTGCCCTCCGGCTTCCACGGCGACTGGATCCCCGACACCGTGGTCGGCCCGGGAGGTGTCCGATGAGCATCGCCTCCACGAGCGGGTCGATCGTCCGGAGCACGCAGACGTTGCGGCCCGACCCAGACCTCACGATTCCGGCACGGGTCCGCGTCTGCGCCTTCGCAGACCCCGAGCGGACTGCGGTGATCGACGGCGTGACCGGCGATCGATTGACCTACGCATCGCTCGTCGCCGCAGTGGACGAGACGACGGCCGGGATGTCGGCGCTCGGGATCACCGCTGGCGACGTCGTCGCCATCCACGCGCCGAATTCGCCTGGATGGATCGTCGCTGCGCTGGCCGCCATGCAGTGCGGCGCCGCGATCACCGGCGTCAACCCTGCCTACGGTCCCGACGAGGTCGCGGCGCAGGCGACTGCTGCCGGGGCGAGCTACCTGGTGTCGACACTCGCTGGAGTCGAGGTGTTGCCCGGAGACCTGCTGGCCGCCATGAAGGGCGTCGTGACCATCGACGGAGACGGGCCGGGATCTCTGGGCGGACTCCGTGTCGCCGGAGCCGACGTCGCTTCGGCGGCGGCCCTTGTCGGCCCCGACGCGTGCTGTGCACTGCCGTTCTCGTCGGGGACGAGTGGCCACCCCAAGGGTGTCGTGGTCACGCACCGGTCCGTGGGCGCGGTCATCGACCAGGTCAACGCGAACCTCCCCGGTGACGGCGAGGTGGTTCTCGCGTTCTTGCCCATGTTCCACATCTTCGGGTTTTCGGTCGTCACCCTGGCCGGGCTGTGCGGCGGCGCGACCCTCGTCACGTTGCCGACCTTCGACCCACCCCAGTTCCTCACTGCGGTGGCGACCCACCGGGTCACGCAGCTGTTCGTGGTGCCGCCCGTGATGGGCTTCCTCGCCGCCCACCCGCTCGTCGACCAGTTCGACCTCGATGCGCTCACCTTGGTCGGCTGTGGGGCCGCGCCCCTACCCGAGTCGATCGAGGCCGGAGTCGCCAACCGCCTCGGGTGCGAGGTGGCGCAAGGCTTCGGCATGACCGAGTCGAGCGGCATCATCACGCTCCCGACGCTCAGTGGATCCCGCCCGGGCTCGTGCGGGCTCCTGGTCGCCGGCACGGAAGCCCGGATCGTGGTGCCGGGAACCGATGACGATGCCGCGCCCGGTGACGACGGTGAACTCTGGTTTCGTGGACCGCAGTCAGCGGCCGGGTACCTCGACGACCCCGCTGCGACCGCGGAGACCTTCGGGGACGACGGCTGGGTCCGGACCGGGGACATCGCCCGGTTCGACGACGACGGCCATCTCTACATCACCGATCGGATTAAGGAACTGATCAAGGTGAAGGGCTATCAGGTGGCCCCGGCCGAACTCGAAGCACTCCTCGCGACTCATCCGGACGTGCAGGACGCCGCCGTGGTCGGGAAAGCCGACCCGATCAGTGGCGAGGTCCCCGTCGCCTTCGTCGTGGGTGCTGACATCGATGCTGCCGAGGTCCAGGCGTGGGTGGCCGACAAGGTCGTCGAGTACAAGGCCCTGGCCGAGGTGCACGTCTGCGACGTCATCCCCAAGAACCCGTCGGGCAAGATCCTCCGCCGGGTCCTGCGCGATCGCATGGGTGGGGCGCCGCCGGATCGGTGAGCCTCCGACCGGGACCCGCCCGTCAGCGGGTCTTGGCTGCCCGCGAGCCGAGGAACGCGGCGTACGCGGCGAGGCCGGCCAGCCCGAGCTTGCGGGTCGACTTCCTGGCGATCAGCAGGCCGACGACCAACTCGGTGGCGCCGTTGCGCTTGATCCAGGCATCGGTGTCGTCGGGAAAGGGGCCTTCGGTCATGGCGCGGAAGGCGTCGGGGGCGACGAAGTGTGCGGCGCCGGTGGCGGCGATTCCGACTCCGGCGATGGTGGCGATCGACATGGTTCCTCTTCTTCGGTGTGGGCTCGAGTCCCGGCATTGTGGCCCACGTGCGCAGTGTCCGACCGTGTCGCTCGACGACTCTGGTAGGACGCTGGTGTGAGCGATGACCTGGTGTGCCCCTCGTGCGGCACCGACGACGACCTGCGCGGCGAGCGCGACGGCGACGTGATCCACATCAGGTGCACCGCCTGCGCCCTGGCGTGGGACCGTGACCTCACGCCCCGGTGCCCCACGTGCGGGAGCGACGACGTGCGGGCGGCGGCGCAGGCGGTGTGGGAGAAGTCGCGGGGGACGCAGCTGTCGATCGTGTCGGTGTCGACCGTCTACCTGTGCCCCGACTGCGACGCCGAGAAGTTCGAACGGGTGCGCGAGAGCAACACGCCGTTGCCGCCCGACGTCGACCCGGCCGGTGGGATGCGCTGAGCGGTCAGCGGGGAGCGTCGTCGCCGATGAGGGCGAGCAGGCCCTTGCAGTCCTCGACCGTGACGGTGAGGGCAGAGTGGTCGCGGGGGCCGATCACCTTGCGGACCCGGTCACGGAAGTGCACGCAGACGCCGCGCCGGGTGTTGGTGCCGAAGGTGAGCCCGTCGTCGACGAAGGACAGTCGCGGGCCGACGGCCGTCCACCATCGGTAGTCCTCGCCGAGGTGTCCGCCGACGACGTTGTCGAGCGGCGTCTCGAGCTTCAACAGCCCGTACGTCGCCCGGAACGTGGTGTCGCTGATGGTGACGCCGTCCTT
>JBFIHN010000015.1:0-17132 GCA_041601775.1 Acidimicrobiales bacterium | reverse complement strand
GAAGGGCTCGACACTCCGCATCGCTCGACCTCCCATGGGTCGACGACTGGCGATCGACGCCGACAGGCGTCGCAGCACGGGGACGGCCGTGGCGGGCCGTCCCGAGGGGTCAGACCAGTGCGGGTGGCGGCGCCCGGCCGCCCAGGACCGGGACCGATCGCGACACGAGCTGCGGCGACGCGTCGGTGCTGCGACGTCGTGTGACGGCCCCGACGGCGCTCGACGCGGCGAAGAGCACGATCGCGAGCTGCGGGATCAGCCCGGGTTGGAGCGGTCGGGCCCGACGCACCGGACGGGCATCCACCGCGGAGGCATCGGCGGCGGCCGCTCCGTCAGCGGTGACTGCGGTCGAGAGGTCGGTGTCGCCGGGCGCGGCGACGGACGTCAGCACCCGAGGCGAGGTGACGGTACGCACCAGCACGAGGGCGACCACGACCAAGGCCGCGACCTGTAGCCACCGCATTGTCCGGCCCCGAAGGGAACCCGCCGTCATGCAGGTGCAGAGTACCCAGAAGGGACGCTGGTCAGAACGACCGGTTCAGCTGAAGTCGACGCTCGCGAAGTCGGCGAGCTTGTCGATGCGATGACGAGCGTTGACCATCCGGACCGTGCCCGACTTGGAGCGCATGACCAGCGACTGCGTGGTCGCCCCGCGACGGTCGTAGTGCACGCCCTGGAGGAGTTCGCCGTCGGTGATCCCGGTGGCCGCGAAGAAGCAGTTGTCGCTACGGACGAGGTCGTTCTCGTCGAGGACGGCGTCGAGTGCGTAACCCGCCTTCTCGGCCGCCTTGCGCTCCGCGTCGTTGCGGGGCCAGAGGCGACCCTGCATCGCGCCGCCCATGGCCTTGAGCGCCGCTGCGGTGATGACGCCCTCTGGCGTGCCACCGATACCGAAGAGCACGTCGGCGCCCGACTCGGGCCAGCAGGTCGAGATCGCGCCGGCCACGTCGCCGTCGGGGATGAGGCGGACACGCGCGCCGGCCTCACGGACCTCGGCGATGAGGTCCTTGTGGCGGTCGCGGTCGAGGATCACGGCGGTGATGTCGCGGACCGACTCGCCCTTGGCCTCGGCCACGGCCACGAGGTTCGCGGTGGGCGACTTGGTGATGTCGATCGCGTCGGCGGCGTCGGGGCCGGTTGCGATCTTCTCCATGTAGACGCACGGTCCCGGATCGAACATCGAGCCCCGCTCGGCGACGGCGATCACCGCGATCGCATTGCCGCGGCCGAGCGCGGTGAGCGTGGTGCCGTCGATCGGGTCGACGGCGATGTCGGTCTGGGGCGGGTTCCCGTCGCCGATCCGCTCGCCGTTGTAGAGCATCGGTGCTTCGTCCTTCTCGCCCTCACCGATGACGACGAGGCCGTCCATCTGGACCGAGGAGAGGATCACGCGCATGGCGTCGACGGCAGCGCCGTCCGCGCCTTCCTTGTCGCCGCGCCCCATCCAGCGGCTGGCGGCGAGTGCAGCAGCCTCGGTCACACGAACGAGTTCGAGTGCGAGGTTCCGGTCGGGGGCCTGGGGTTGCGCCATGGGCCGAACCGTAGCCGTCGCTGCGCGAACCGGGACAAGTGGGGGCGGGTGGCGCAGACCAGATCAGTTTCAAGTTCCCTTCATGCGCTGCCGATGGAGATCTCGCAGGAGGGTTTCGCCCCATGGACACCACAACTCGGCCACGCGCGACTGCTCCCGTGGTCCTCGACGCGGCCCTCGCTGCCGTGATGGGCGACGCCGGTTGCCGGCCTTTCGCCGAGGCCGTGCGCGTCCATGCGGTCGAGGTCGCCTGTCTGGCTCGCGAGCTGGCACCACTGATCGGCGCGGACCCTCGCGCGGCGTTCGCCGCCGGCCTCCTCCACGACATCGGGGTGCTGCTGCTCCTGCGCCGGGACCCCGTCGGCTACCGCGACCTGCTCGATGGGGCGGTGACCCACGGCGAGCGCCTCCGGCGTGAGAAGGCGCAGTACGGCACCGACCATGCGTTGCTCGGTGCCGAACACCTCCTCGACCGTCGGATGCCCGATCCCGTGGCCGACGCGGTCGCCGACCATCACGATCCCCACGGCTCCTCGGCATCGACGACCGTGGTCGTCTCCGCCGCGGACGAACTGCTGGGCCTCGACGCGACGCGCCGGAACTCGGTGCACCTCCTCGACATCGGTCGCGCCGCGCTGTCGCAGCGCTCGGAGCCCTAGCCTCGGGGTGTGCTGAACACGCCCGGCGAGGATGATCACGACAGCGACCTCGAGCTCCGCTTCGGCGAGGCGATCGACGGTGGCGACGGTGGGGACTCCGACGACGCCGACGACGACTGCCTGCCACTCGACGACTCGTTGGAGCAGGTCGGCTACGAGCTCTTCGACTGGGATCCGACCGAGCTCGACGAGCTCGACGACGCGCTCCATGAGATGCAGGTGCCCCACGAGTGGGTCAGCGACGGCTACGAGGTCGTGGTCCACGAGGAGAACGAGGGACAGATCGACGCCCTCCTCCCGACGATCCGATTCCCCGACGAGTTGCCGGCCGAGGCCGACGACGGCGACGACACCGACATCGAGGTCCTGAGCGCGCTGTTCGTCGCGGCCGATCGACTCCAGAAGGACGCGACCGGCGAGCCGGTCCATGCACTGCTCGACGCGGCCGAACGCATGGGGGACAAGCCGCCGTACGGGATCGAGGAAGCCGCTTGGGGTCCGGTGGTCGAGCAGGTGGACGAGATGATCGACGGGCTCCACGCCGCCATCCCTCCGGCGTTGATCCGCGAGATGGCACTGCGCCTGCGGGACCGCCTTCGGCCGCTGGTCTAGGAGCCCTCTCCCGGCCTCGGTAGCGTCTTCCCGTGAGCACGCTGGCCGAGCTGGAGATCTACCACTCCCGGCCGTTCGCGCCGACCCGCCGCATCGCGCTCGGATCGAGCAGCCTCCCGGTCGACCCGGCGCCCGGGCCGGGCGGGATCCTGTTGGGGGCGGTCGTCGCCCAGTACCGCAGCGATCTCGACGAGGAGTTGTTCGAGAACATGCTGAAGCTGACGTTGCAGCTCCAGGAGGGCCAACGCATCGTCCAGCCCCGGCTCCGTCATCGCTTCCAGGACGATCGTCACGGCCTGACGCGATCGCGCGCCCGACTGCGTCGCGACGGCGACGACCTCACCGTCGACCTCGACGACCACGCGAGCGGCCTCCAGATGATGGTCGGGGTCGTCTACACGGCCGGCTCGCTCGAACCCATGGCCCGGCGTTCGGTGATGGATGCCGTCCGCAAGGGTCTGCGGTGGACGGGGCCACTCGACCGGAGGCTCTACGCCCATCTGTCGGGTCTCACGTCCGGCCGGGACTGGGACGCGGCAGCGTACGACGATCCGGTGCAGTGGGCGCTGCACACGCTGGGCCTCTCGGCGGAACAGGACGGGTCGATCCGGATCCCGGATCGGAAGTCGATCCAGCGGCGCTTCCGCGATGCCCTACGGGAGGCGCACCCCGACCATGGAGGCGACACCGACGGTGCCGCCGTGCGCATCAACGACCTCACCGAAGCACGAAGGATCCTGCTCGCATGACTCGCCCCTCCGGACTCCTCATCACTCCTGGAGCCAGCGCTGATCGCGACAACCGCACGCTGGTCGCGCTCGACGCCGGCCTCGACCTCCCGGTCGAACGGGTCACGATCCGTTCGCGCGCCGTCGGCAAGGTCCACGCGCAGCTCCGGGAGGACCTGGCGTCGTTCGCCGAGACCCTGGACGTCTCGTCGGCGTCGATCGCGATCGGCGGGCGCTCGTTCGGTGGTCGAATGTGCTCGCTGTTGGCCGCTGCAGGAGAGGCCGTCGCCGGACTCGTCCTGTTGAGCTACCCGCTGCACCCGCCCGGCAAGCCGGACAAGCTGCGAGTCGAGCACTTCCCGGACATCACCGTGCCGACGTTGTTCGTGTCGGGCACCAAGGACCCGTTCGGGTCTCCGGACGAGATCCAGGACCATGCCGGCGCGATCCGTGGTCCGGTCGAGTTCGTCTGGATCGACGGGCAGGCGCACTCGCCCCGAGACGATGCTCCCGTGGTCGCTGCCGTGGGCGCGTGGCTCGACACGCTCGGCTCACAGACGGGGTCGTAGCGCCGCCGAGCCGAGGACGCCGAGGTCGTCCTCGGGGTTCAGCTCCTCGAGTTCGCGGTGCGCGGTCTCGGGGTAGCGGGGGATCAACAGGACCGTGGCGAGCAGCGGAGCGATCGCGAGCACGGCGATCGCCGGCCCGAGTGACCAGCGGTCCGACAGGTAGCTGACGATCCCCAGACCGAGCACCGAGCCGCCGACTCCCAGGATGGTCATGGCGACGTTGGCCTTGGTGCGCAACGCCGTGGGGAACAGTTCGGGTCCGTAGACCGCCAGCGCCGGCACCGCGAGACCACCGAAGACCGATCCGACGGTCGCGACGGTCCACACCAGCTCGACCGACGGCGTGACGAACTGGGCGGCGGTGAGCACGGCGCCCACGCCGAGACCGATGCCGCCGACGAGTCGTTTGCCCCTCGTGTCGGCGAGACGGCCACCGATCACGATCCCGATGGTCGCGGGGGTCACCGTCACGATGGTGAACAGGGTGATCTGCGCAGCCGAGAACGAGAACTCGTCACGGAGGAACTCGTTCTGGAGTTGCGACGCGGGGGTCGAGAGGGTGGCGAGCGCGAAGGTCGTCCCGGCCAGCAGCGCCAGCCGGCGTCCGTGTCCGGCGAACTTCGCTGCGGCGTGTCGTCGGACGAAGCGACGCGACTCGGGGAGGAGCTTCGCCGTGGCCACGACGAGCGGAAGGAAGAGGAGCGGGACCAGGTAGAGGCCACGCCATGCCCGCTCGTCGACCTCGACCAGCGGGAGGATCCACAGCACCATGCCCGCGCCGAGGCCACCGGTCATGGTGAGCAGGCTCACGCCGTAGGCCCGGGCCCCGGCGGGCATCTCCTCGGCCACGACGACCACGATCAGGAGCCCGAGTGCGGTCGAGAGCCCACGGGCGAAGATCTGGGTGGCGCCGAGCGCGACCAGCCCGGGAGCGACAGCACCGAACGCCGTGAACACGCAGCCGCCGGCGGCGCAGGCGAGCAGGGCCCGCCGACGCCCGTTCCGGTCGGCCCACGCGGCGATGCCCAGCGAGAGCAGCACCCCGACGCGGACGACCGCCAGTGCACTGGCCTGTTGCCCGTCGTCGGCACCGAACTCGTCGGCGGCGTAGGTCAACGACTGGGTGATCAACGTGCCCAGGTAGCCGCCCACGATCGACAGGTAGGCCAGCGACGCGAGGGCGGCGGCGGCCTGGGCATCGAGCACCTGGGGCGGCGCCCACCACGGCGACCGGCCGCCGGCACGACGCAGCGTCCGCCGCATGGGGCGGACGAAGATCCGCCACCACCAGCCGACGCCCAACTGGAACTCGACCCGATGGGTGACGGTGTGACGTCCTTCGTCGGCCGGGACGACGTCGAGCGTCCGGACATAGTGGGAGAACGGGCCACGTGCCAGGGTGAAGCGCCCGCCGTCCTCGTCGAGCTCCTCCACCACGTCGGATCGGGGCCGTCGATACGCCGCCAGGCCGGCGTCGTCGACCTCGGCGGTCTCCTCGATGGTCACGATCGGCGCAGGCACCGGGACACCTTCCCATCTGGCGGGGAACACGGGGGGTCATCACGTTGTTGTGCTGGCTGTCCCGCTGCGAGACTGGGCGCGTCCCCCACCAGGAGCTGTTCCGTTGGAAGAGAAGATCGCCAAGGTCATCGAGGCCATCCGGCCGGCCGTCCAAGCCGACAACGGCGACATCTTCCTGCGCAGTGTCGACACCGAGACCGGCAAGGTCGAGGTCGAACTCGTCGGTGCCTGCGTGTCGTGCCCCGCGTCGACGCTCACGCTGAAGGCCGGGGTCGAGCGGATCCTCAAGGACCGCGTCGAAGGCGTCACCGAGGTCGTGAACATCGGCGAGACCTTCGTCGAGAGCGCCGTCAGCCTGTAGACCCTTCCCGTGGCCGACCGGGAACCGCTCGCACTCTTCGACGACGCCGCATCGGGCGACCGCCGCTCGGTCGCCCGGTTGCTCTCGATGGTCGAGCGCGGTGGCGACGACGCACGAGCGGTCGGCGCGATCGCCCACGCCCGCAGCGGCGGGGCCTACACCGTGGGGATCACCGGTGCTCCCGGAGCGGGCAAGTCGACGATCACCTCGGCGTTGGTGTCGGTCGCGCGCCGTGAGGACATCCGTGTCTCGGTGCTGGCGATCGACCCGTCATCGCCCTTCACCGGAGGCGCGATCCTCGGCGACCGCATCCGGATGCAGGACCATGCGCTCGACGAGGGGGTCTTCATCCGTTCGATGGCGACCCGCGGACACCTGGGCGGTCTGGCGCTGGCGACCCCGCAGGCCGTGCGGGTACTCGACGCCGCAGGGTTCCCGTGGGTGCTGGTCGAGACCGTCGGCGTCGGCCAGGTCGAGGTCGAGATCGTCGGTGCGGCGGACACCACCGTGGTCGTGGTCAACCCCGGCTGGGGCGACGCGGTGCAGGCCAACAAGGCCGGTCTGATGGAGATCGCCGACATCTTCGTCATCAACAAGGCCGACCGACCCGGCGCCGGGGAGACCCGGCGCGACCTCTCGGCCATGCTCGACCTCACCCATCCCGAGGATGGCTGGCGACCCCCGATCGTCGATGCCGTGGCGACCGAGGGCACGGGCGTCGACGACCTGTGGGCCCAGATCGCGGCCCACCGGGCGCATGTGGAGTCGACCGGTGAGTTGGGCCGGCGACGCGGACGACGCGCACGCGAAGAGCTCACCCGGATCGTGGCCGAACGTCTGCTCCTCCGAGCGCGAGCGACATCGGAAGGCGACCGGTTCGACGCGCTGGCCGATCAGGTCGAGGCACGTGGTCTCGACCCCTGGTCGGCGGCAGACGACTTGTTGGGCTCGGGCTCCTAGGGTCTGGCTGATGGCACTGGTCGAACTCGAACGACGTGACGACGGCTTGGCCGTGATCACACTCAACAACCCCAAGGTCAACGCGCTCAGCTCCGCGTTGCTGACCGAACTCCGCGACGTCGCCGTCGGCCTGGCCGACGAGCCGCCCCGCGCGGTCCTCGTGACCGGTGGCCCGAAGGTGTTCGCGGCCGGCGCCGACATCTCCGAGTTCGCCGGCCCCGACGAGGCCCGCACCGTCGGCACCTGTTTCCTCGAGGCCCTCGAAGCCGTCGCCGCCATCCCGCGGGTCACCGTGGCCGCGATCGGCGGCTACGCCCTCGGCGGCGGCTGCGAGCTGGCGCTCGCCTGCGATCTGCGCATCGCGTCCGACCGGGCTCGGTTCGGTCAGCCCGAGATCCTGCTCGGTATCATCCCCGGCGGCGGCGGCACGCAGCGCCTCGCTCGGCTCGTCGGTCCGTCGCGGGCGAAGGACATGATCTTCTCGGGCCGTCAGGTCGCAGCCGACGAGGCGCTGTCGATGGGCCTCGTCGACCGTGTCGTCCCGGCCGCCGATTTCGAGCAGTCGGCGCTCGACTGGGCCCTCGCCTTCGCTGCCGGTCCGTCGGCGGTCGCCGGGCTGGCGAAGGCCGCGATCGACCAGGGCCTCGACACCGACGTGGCCACGGGTCTGCGGATCGAACAGGACCTCTTCGTCGAGTCGTTCGCCACCGACGACAGCCAGATCGGCGTGGCGTCGTTCAACGAACACGGCCCCGGCAAGGCGGACTTCACCGGAGCATGACCGGGGCATAGCGGCCGGCGGGCTCGCCGTCGCCACGGACCGGTTCAGAACATGGGGCGGGGGATCCGGACCGGGTCGTCGGGTCGGACGAACGCGAGGGTGCCGTCGTCACCGGTCTGGACCGGCACCGGCGGGCCGTCGACCAGTTCGAGGGTCGCGCCGTCGGCGTCGACGGTGACCAACAGCTTCGATCCGTGGCGGGCGATGCGGAAGCGGAGCGACGACCACGCGTCGGGCAGCCGAGGCTCGAGACGGAGGTGTTCGCCGGTGTCGACGAGACCAGCGAACCCGTGGACGAGGCCGGCCCAGACGCCGCCAGCGTTGGCGATGTGCACGCCGTCGACCGTGTTGCCATGGGTGTCGGCCAGGTCGAGGTAGAGCGACTGGTGGAAGTAGTCGAGCGCCAGGTCCTCGTGCCCCGTCTCGGCGGCGACGATCGACTGGACACACGCCGACAGGGACGAGTCGCCGGTGGTGATCGGGTCGTAGTACTCGAAGTTGCGGCGCTTCTGTTCACGGGTGAAGTGACGGCCCTGCAGGAACATCGCCAGCACGACGTCGGCCTGCTTGAGCACCTGCTTGCGGTAGATCACCAGCGGGTGGAAGTTGAGCAGGAGTGGGTACTGGTCGGGTGCGGTCGCCGCGAAGTCCCAGGGTTCGAGGTCGAGGAAGCCCTCGTCCTGGGGATGGATCCCGAGCGTCTCGTCGTAGGGGAGGTACATGTCGTCGGCGCGTCGTCGCCACGAGGCGATCTCCTCGTGGGTCACGCCGGTCGTGCGCTGGAGCGCTTCGAAGTCCGGTGCACTCCACTCCGAGAGGAACGACACCGTGCGGGCCGCGTACCGGAGATTGAAGCGGGCCATGACGTTCGTGTACAGGTTGTCGTTGACGACGGTCGTGTACTCGTCGGGCCCGGTCACGCCGTGGATGCGAAAACGCGCTCTGCCGTTGTTCTCGAAGAAGCCGAGATCGGCCCAGAGCCGCGCGGTCTCGACGAGGATCTCGGCCCCTTCGTGGGCCAGGAAGTCGATGTCGCCGGTCGCGTTCAGGTAGCGCTCGAGGGCATAGGCCACGGCCGCGTTGATGTGGTACTGCGCCGTGCCGGCGGCGTAGTAGGCCGAAGCCTCCTCCCCGTTGATCGTCCGCCAGGGATACAACGCCCCCTCCTGGCTGAGCTCGGCGGCCCGCGCTCGTGCGGCGCCGAGCATCTGCCAGCGGAAGCGCAGCAGCTTGCGCGCGGCGTCGGGACTGGTGAAGGCGAGGCACGGGAGCACGTAGACCTCGGTGTCCCAGAAGTAGTGCCCGTCGTACCCGCCGCCGGTCAGGGCCTTGGCGGCCACCCCCTGTTCGTGGGTCCGGGCCGACGCCTGGGCCAGTTGGTACAGGTTCCAGCGGATGGCCTGCTGCACCGCCGGGTCGCCCTCGACCTCGACGTCGGTGCGTTCCCAGAAGTCGTCGAGCCACGACTGCTGCTCGCGGTGCAGTTCGGCGACGCCGGTCTTGGCGGCCCGCTCGAGCGTGCGGTGGCAACGGTCGGCCAGTTCTTCGGTGGGGATGCCGCGGGACGTGTGGTAGCTCACGAGCTTCGTGAGCCGGACGGTCTCGCCCTCCCGGGCTTCGATGGTGAACACGGTCTTCGCGAGGTCGGGGCCGACGACGTTCTCGATGGTGTGCTCGCACGGCGTCTCGAGCAGGTGTTGGTACCCGCAGGCCAGGGTCATGCCGCTGTCGGCGCACCGATAGCCGAGGACGACCTCGCCGCCGTTCTCGTCGTCGTCGTCGTGGCGTTGGAGCTGGGGGACCAGGACCCGCTGGTCGAAGCTGCTGCTCTGGCGCGGATCGCGTCCCTCACCCAGCGCCGCGTCGGTGACGTGGTACTCGTCTTCGCCGTCTTGTCGGTTGAGCAGCTGCGACGAGATGACCAGCGGCGCCGACCCCTCGAGCATCTCGACCTCGAACTGGAGGACCGCGAGGTGCCGGTGCTGCAGGCTCACCATCCGCTCGGATCGGACCCGGAGGCGCTTGCCCGCCGGTGTGGTCCACAACAACTCGCGGTGCGATCGGCCGGTCCGGAAGTCGACGGCTCGTTCGTAGTGGTCGAGGTCCGCTTCGGGGAGCAGCAGGGGCTCGTCGTCGACGTACAGCTTCATGAGCTTGGCGTCGGGGACGTTGACGATCGTCTGACCGGTCTTCGCGAAGGCGAACGCGTCCTCGGCGTGTTTGATGGGCCACGTCTCGTGGAACCCGTTGATGTACGTGCCGTGGGTGTGGGCTTCGCGGCCTTCGGGGGGGTTCGCCCGCATCCCCAGGTACCCGTTGCCGACGGCGAAGAGGGTCTCGGTGAGCCCGCGGTCGTCGATGCACGGTTCGGTCTCGACGAGGCGCCACGGCTCGACCGGGAACCGGTGACGGGGGATGGCGCTGGCGGTGGCCCGGATCTTCATGGTGCTCCCTTCAGACCAGCGTCTCGGCCAGGTCGTCGACGACCGCGTCGGCGCCGCATTCGAGCAGCGCCGTCCGGTTGCCACCCCGGTCGACGCCGAGCACGAAGGCGAAGCCACCGGCCGCGCCGGCCGCGACCCCCGACGACGCATCCTCGACGACGACGGTGACGGCGGGGGCGACGTCGAGCAGTTCGGCGCCGCGGAGGAACATCGCGGGATCTGGCTTGCCGGCGAGGCCCTCGTCGATCGCCGTGACGCCGTCGACCACGTGGGGGAAGCGATCGCCCATCCCCGCAGCCCGCAGGACGGCGCGTGCGTTCTTCGACGACGACACGATGGCCTGGGGGATCCCGAGACCGTCGAGATGGTCGAGCACCTCGACGGTGCCCGGATAGGCGGTGACCCCGTCGCGTTCGAGGATGGCGTTGAACACCTCGTTCTTGCGGTTCCCCAGGGCGCAGATCGTCTCGTCGCCCGGGGGGTCGTCGGGTGTCCCCTCCGGGAGGGTGACGTCGCGCGATGCCAGGAACGACCGGACGCCGTCGTAGCGGGGCTTGCCGTCGACGTAGGTCAGGTAGTCGTCGGCGGTGAAGCCCCACGGCGCGAAGAGTTCGGCCCAGGCGTGCTCGTGCACGACGGCAGTCGGCGTGATCACGCCGTCGAGGTCGAAGAGCACAGCACGGTGTCGAGACCAGTCCACGGCCTCACCCTACGGCCGTACTCCGGGTTCGCCCGCCCCTTGACGACGCGCACCCGCAGGCGGATAGTGGGACTAGTTCGCCAGTCACCGCAGCCGTTGGGACAACGGCGACGAGGACACCAGCGCCTTCTCCCGAACCAGACAGCACTGCGGTGCTGTGTTCGAAGAAGCGGCCGAGTTCCCCGTCGTCGTCCGTTCCACCACCGGCCCCCGCAAGGGGGCCGGTGTCGCGCTCGGATACCGGTCGCGCTCGGATACCGTCGGCGCCGTGAGCGAACCGACGACCGGAGTGCAGACGTGTTACCGCCACGACGACCGGCGGGCCGGCGTGCGGTGCCAGCGGTGCGACCGGCCGATCTGCCCGTCGTGCATGCACCAGGCGTCGGTGGGTTTCCACTGTCCCGAGTGCGTGAAGCAGAGCGGGCAGCGGGTGGTCACCGCCCGCACGCTCGGGGCAGTGCAGACGCCGTATGTGACCGCGACACTCCTCGCCCTCAACGTCGCCGTCTACCTGTTGAGCACGGTGAGCGGCGGCGGCACCCTCGGCGGCACCCCTTCGCGGCAGTTCGAGCTCGACTGGGCGCTCATCGGAACCGGCCGGGTCGTCGGTGGCGCGTTCGGGCTCGGGTCGATCATCGGGGTCTCCGAGGGGGAGTGGTACCGGCTGGTCACCAGCGGTTTCCTCCACGGCAGCCTCCTCCACCTCGGGTTCAACATGTTCGCCCTGTGGATCCTGGGCCGACAGCTCGAGCCCGCGCTCGGTCGAGGTCGTTTCGCCGCCCTCTACGGCGCCTCGCTCCTCGCCGGGTCGCTGGGCGTGATGGTGCTCGACCCGAACCAGCTCACCCTCGGTGCGTCCGGTGCGGTGTTCGGGCTCTTCGGCTACGCCCTCGTGGGGCAGTGGGCCCGGGGCATCAACCCGATGCAGTCGGGGATCGGCGGCATCATCGTCATCAACATGGTCTTCACCTTCGCGGTCCCCGGCATCAGCATCGGCGGGCACCTGGGTGGTCTGCTCGGTGGCGCGGCGGCGGGCGCCCTGATGGATCTGCTGCGGCCGCGCCTCAAGGCGCCGCCGTGGGCGGGAACCGTGTTCGTCGTCGCCCTGGGGGCGATCTGCGCCGCGGTCAGCGTCGCCATCGGCAACGGGCTCTAGTCAGCCAGCGACGGCGTCCTCGATCTCCGCGGCGGTCCGGACCAGCAGTTCCTCGCTGCCGTGGTGCCCGAAGAGCTGGAGCGACGCAGGGAGATGTCCCGGCCGCGGAATCGGGACCACGATGGCGGGATGTCCGCTCAGGTTGAGCGACACGTTGGCCAGGCGAGTGTCGACGGACAGGGGATCCGACAGCGACGGTGGGGCACCGACCATGCCGACCAGGGCGACGACGGGCGTGCGGTCGAGCGCCCGGTCGACCTCGGTTCGCCACCGTTGCGCGACGATCCGGGCGTGGCGCAGCTGCTCGGGCGTGAACGTCTTCGACCGGGCGAAGCGATCGCGCACCGCGGGGTCGAGCAGTTCGGCGTGGTCGCGTACGAGATCGGCGTTGACCTCGAGAGCCTCGACGAACGCGACCACGGTCGCCGCGTCGTAGGCCGCCATCCAACCCGGGAGCGCCGTGGGCTCGACCGTCATCTCGGCCGACGCCAGCGCACGGTCGAGGGCCGCCTCGATTCCCGGGTCTGCACCGGGGACCCGGAACCGCCCGACGACCGGTGCCGGGTCGTCGGCCGGCGTGAAGCCGGCTTCGAGCAGGGCCATGCCGCGGGCGACGCCGTCGACCGTCGTGGCCATCGGACCCACCACGTCGAGCGACGGCGCCAACGGGTGGATGCCCGCCAACGACACCCGACCCTTGGTGGTCTTGAGCCCGACCGTGCCGCAGCAGGCCGAGGGGGTGCGGATCGAGCCACCGGTGTCGGTACCCAGCGCGACGTCGGCCTCGCCGGTCGCCACGGCGACGGCCGACCCGGATGACGATCCGCCAGGGATCAGCGTCGGGTCGAGGGGGTTGGTCGGCGTGCCCGTGTACGGGTTGACGCCGGTGCCGCCGAAGGCGAGCTCGTGCAGGTTGGTCTTGCCGACGATGCGTCCGCCGTTGGCGCGCACGCTCGCGACGCAGGCGGCGTCGCCGTCGGCGGGACGCGCTCGCTCGGCGACCGGACGCGACGCACATGTGGTCGGGAGCCCGGCCATGTCGATGAGGTCCTTGACCGCCACCGTGGGGCCGTCGCCCGGTGGCGGATCGGTACGGACGAGGAAGACGCTCACGCCTGTTCGACCCGCGCCTTGAGGCGGCGCAGGTTCCGCTTCCAGATCTGGCGGAGGATCCGTCCACCGACGATCCCGCCGAGGGGGCCGCCCATCCACCACGGGAAGACGATGCGTTCGGTCCATTCGAACTTCGTCCGCCCACGACGGGCGCGCTCGAGCGTGAAGACGCCCTCGCCGGTCACCAGGCCCACGTGACGGACGCCCATCGCCCTGCGGGGCGTCCACTCGGTGATCTCCATCACGTCGGTGAGGGCCAACGGTCCGACCTTGGTGTCGCACTCGAACGTCGTGCCGACGCCCTCGGTCCGATCGGTGAGGAACCGGATGGCCACCGCGTCGGCCATCCACTCGGTGTGCGACGCCACGTCCTCGATCGCCGCCCACACGTCATGTGGCGTGGCGTCGATGACGGTCGAGACACGGATCCGGGCCATGGAGGAACGGTATCGGTGTCCATCCGCGTTCTTGTCACACCCCATCCGGATACTGGGCGGCATGGTCATCGTCATCGCAGCCGCCATCCTCCTCGGTCTCCTCGCCATCGCCGCGGCCGTCGTCTGGACGTCGGCGCCCCGCGACGTGCCGGCCCCCGACATGCGCGAGGCGGTCGACCTGGTCCTCGACCTGGCCGCCGACAAGCTCGGCGACTCGCTGGCCGCCGGTACCCGCGAACTCGACGGCCGCAACCACGCCTTCTCCGAGCAGGTGGCCGGTGTGCGGGCCGAACTCGAACGACTCGACCAGCTGGTCGGCGACCTGCGGACATCGTCCGCCCACCAGCACGGCACCCTGGTCGAGAACCTCCGCCAGGTGACCGCGACCAACGCGACGCTGGCGTCGCACACCGACGCGCTCCGTCAGGCACTGGCCAGCCCCAAACAGCGCGGACAGTGGGGCGAGCGGATGGCCGACGACGTGTTGGCCGCCGCGGGCATGGTCGACGGCGTCAACTTCCGGCGCCAGAGTGCGATCGACGGCGGCACGATCCCCGACTTCCGGTTCCTCCTGCCCCACGACCTCGAACTCCGGATGGACGTCAAGTTCCCGATCGACAACTACCTGCGGGTGCTCGACGCCGACGCGGACACCGAGCGGGCGCAGTTCACCAAGGCGTTCGTTCGCGACGTACGCAGCCGCATCAAGGAGCTCGCCGCCCGGGGCTACATCGACCCACGCGACACCGTCGACTGCATGTTGTTGTTCATCCCCAACGAGGCCGTCTACGCCTTCCTGCACGACGCAGACCCCGACGTGCTCGACGTCGCACTGGGACAGAAGGTGGTGTTGTGCTCGCCGGCGACGCTCTTCGCCGTCCTCGCTGTCGTCCGCCAGTCGGTCGACCAGTTCCGTCTCGAGCGGGTCGGCGACGAGATCCTGCGGTGTCTCGGCGACGTGACCGACGAGTGGGGGAAGTTCACCGATTCGCTCGACAAGCTGGGCCGCCAGCTCGACACCGTGAACCGGACCTTCGGCGACGAGGTGAACGGCACGCGCCGGCGGGTGTTCGACCGGACCCTCTCCGAGGTCGACCGCCTCCGTGATGCCGAGGCGCCCGAGCTGTCGAGCCCGGGCGAGGCCTTGGTGGCCAGGAAGGCCGCAGGCGATGTGCGGCGACTGCCGACGGTCGCCGACGACGAGGACCGTGATCTGACCCGGGGAGCCTGACCCGGGGAGCCTGTCCGGTGGCGGGTCAGCGGTCGGGTGAGCCGTCGGGATCCCGCTCGGCTGCCTCCTCCCGGTCCGCCGCCTCGATGGCGCCGAGCACCGCGCCCATCATCGCCCCGAAGCCCGCGCCACCGAAGGGTGCGGCCAGGCCGGCGGCCCCGATGACGGCGGGGTCTCCGTCGGTCACCAGGACGCCGATCGCGAAGACGGCGACGATGCCGATGAGCCCGAGGACGGCGCCCACCGTGGCCCGGTGGGTGATGATCGGATCGAAGAGGCGGTCGGGCTGCGCATCGATGCGAGGCATGCCTCGATGATACTTCTGTGATCGAGTGTGTAAAATGCCGTCGATGGATATCGTCCGCGTGCCCGACCTCGTCGGCGATCTCGACACGCGGTCCAAGGTCCACGACCTCGTCGTCGACTTCTACCGTGGGGTCGCCATGGACGACGTGCTCGGTCCGGTCTTCGGGGAGGCGGCCGAGGTCGACTGGGCCGCGCACATCCCGAAGCTGATCGACTACTGGTGTCGGGTGCTGCTGGGCGAGCCCGGCTACGACGGCTACATCCTCGGCCCGCACGAACGGGTCCATGCGATCGAGCCGTTCACGCCGACGATGTTCGAGCGCTGGATGGTGCTCTTCGTCAGCGCCGTCGACCGCGGATGGCGTGGACCGCTGGCCGACGAGGCCAAGGTCCATGCCGGTCGGATCGCCTCGATGCTCTCCCGGCGGCTGACGGGAGATCCCTGGCCTCCCGAGGAGTGAGGGGGTGGCCCGTGCCGCTCAGTCGGTGGCCGGGACGACGCTGATCCGGCACTTGGCCTGTCGTGGGTCCGTGACGGTCAGGCCGTCGACGCGGATGGCGCCGGAGTCCAGGGCGATGCCCTCCGCCAGCCCGAGGTGGAGTTGGCAGACCGTGTCCGGGTCCTCGAGCGCCGCCGATGCGAACGGGCACTGGCGCAGGACGATGTCGACGCCGCCGCGACGCGGTCGGACCTCGGGTGCGAACCCCTGTCGGGCCATGGCGTCGGCGAGGACGTCGACCGCCTCGTCCGGATCTGCGGCGGGGCCGTGGGCCTCGATGTTCCGACGCCCGACCTCGACGGGCGTGTCGCCCGAGCGGATGACCTCGGCCAGGAGGCGGCTGAGACGCTCGTACGGTCCGGTGACTCCCCACCGGCTCTCGGTGGCCGGAGCGATCGCATAGTTCAGCCGTGGTCGGCCCGGACCGTCCGGGGCCGCCTGCGTCTCGACGACCAACTCGGCGTCGACCAGCTTGGCCAGGTGCTGACGGATCGCGTTGTGGTGCAGGCCGACGTGGTCGGTCAGCGCTGCGACATCGACTCTCCCGTGGTCCTGCGACCGGAGGAACTCGAAGATGGCGAACCGGGTCGGGTCGCCCAGTGCTCGTGCCTGTTCCTGGATCGTGGCCATCGGGGTCCTCGGGGTGGTTGGCCGTACCGTCAGAGTCTGCCCGCTGTCCGCTCCGAACTCAGGTCCACGCGCCGTCGTAGTGACGGGCGACGTAGATGGCGACCTCGCACTCGAGGAGTCGTGAGGCATCGTTCAGCACCGGACCGAGGATCTGTTCGATGCGGTCGAGACGGTTCTTGAACGTGTTGTAGTGCACGAACATCTCGCGTGATGCCGCGGCGACGTTGCGGTGGGTCAGCCATGTGGACAACGTGTCGACCAACGCGGCGTGGTGCCGGCGGTCATGTTCGATCAAGGGCCCGATGGCGTGCATCACGAACTCGTGGAGGTCGTCCTGCGCCGCCGACGCGAGGAGGCGCTCGAGCCCGAGCTCGTCGTAGAGCTCGGTCACGTGCCGACCCTTCGCCCACCGACCGACGTCGACGGCCCGGCGGGCGTCCACGAAGCTGCTGGCCAGGTCGGACGGATCGGTCACGCAACGGCCGACACCGATGCTGAGCGTGACCGACTGCACCCGGGTGTCGAGTTCGGCCCGGAGCGCGTCCGCCAGGAGCCGTCGGGTGGGCGCTGATGCATCGGAGGGGGCGAGGAGTGCAGCGATCATCGTCGCCCTCGTCCAGACGATCGCGTCCGGGCCGAGCGTGGCACGCGCTGCGGCGGCGATGGTGGCCAACACCGACTCGGCGGCCGTGTGATCGACCGGTGGGTCGATCGACGCGAGCAGGACTGCCCGTGAACGGTGCAGGTCCCATCCGAGCGCGAATGCGCGCTCGGATGCTGCGGCTCGACGGGTGGTCTCGCCGGTGATCAACGTCTCGAGGGTGACCGTCCCCAGGTCGGTGCCGTCGTCGAACCGCATCTGGTCGAGGACGGCTCGCAGCAGCGTCCGCAGG